>JAAYZZ010000102.1 GCA_012514595.1 Elusimicrobiota bacterium | reverse complement strand
GTTCCGTGATCTCCAGGACGATATTCCCTAAAGGAATCCGGCTCTCCTCGAAGATGGCCCTGACAGAGGAGAAATCCTTGTTCTCTATGATATGGGGGCTGCAATTGAAAAAGATATGATCGGTCTTGGTCCGGGAAGAAATGACAGACAGCGCCTTTCTCCAGCAAAGTAGCTCAAGGGGATAGTAGAGATCATATTTCAGGGCGGTCTTGAAAAGCTCCTCGGGATTGGACAGGAACGTGGCGCCCCGGGGACGGCTCAAGACCTCCATACCGAACAGGCGGAACGGCTGCAGATAATAGATCGGCTGGAAGTGGGGTTCGATGAGGCCCTGATCGATGATTCTGGTGAGCTCATCGAGGATCTTTTTTCTCCGATCCTCCTGATGGGCCTTGAACGTTCCGTTCTTCCGCCGCCAGAGCGCCTCCATTCTCGCCAAAAGCTCTTCCTTCTCAAAATTCTTGCTGACACAATCATCAGCCCCTGAATGATATCCACGGACCCGATTCTCGGCATCCGACGTTGAGGTCACGATGACCACCGGGATCGTCTCCGTCTTTCCACTCGACTTGAGCTGACGACAGACATCAAACCCCTGGTGCCCGGAGAAATCCTCCCCGAGAATGATCAGGTCGATATCAAGCGTTTCTGCCTTTTGGATGACCCCTTGAGAAGAAGACGCGGTCAGGGTATCAAAACCATGGACCTCAAGGAGCTGGACAAGAACCTTCTGGAAATAAAGGTCTGCTCCCGCGACGAGAACCTGTCGCCTGATCTCTCCACTCTCTTTCATACATAGTCCCCCGTATGAAGAGCCCTCGCTCTCTTCTAGACGAAGTATAGGAACTAAGATGAGAAATCGCCAGAGAATTGTTGCTCCAGGAAACGATGGCTCAGGCAGGAAACTGTCTATAACTGACTGGGATTAAACAACATAAGGAATAACGGGGCTGTCAAAAGGAAACGTTTCCTCTTTTCTCCGGTTTTCTTTCACAAAAAAAACGGTCTCTAAATGAATAAATGTTTGAACTTACGCTTCAGGAAGTATTTTCTTTTGATCGGTCGCGTTCTTCAAAAAAGAATTTTTGCCCTCCGGATTCTAGTATTTCCGATTTTCTAATGAGAACAAAGTCTGGGGAAATAGGGGGCAAAAAGACATCACACTGATGATCCCCGCGAACGCGGGTAATATAAAGCTTGGAACAGAACGAGTTAGAAAGAGCTTCCGCAATGACACGGGCCCCGCCGATCACAAAGATCTCCCCGAAAGCCCGTTCTTTTCCAAAAAAGAATCCCAAGGCCGTCTCAAGGTTAGAAAAAAACATGACCCCTTCCCTTTGGATCCGGGAAGGATCAGAAGTGATCACAACATTCTGCCGGCCGGGAAGAGGCCGGACCTTTTCAGGAAGAGACTCCCAGGTCTTTCGCCCCATGATGACCACATTCTTTTTTCCCGTCACGTATTCCCGCGAGGTGATCTCCTTAAAATGAAGAAGATCCTCGGGGATATGCCACGGCAGCGCCCCGGCCCTGCCGATCCCCGCCTTCTCATCCATGGCGACGATAATAGAAAATTTCTTCATGGTCACACCGCGATCGGAAATTTGATAAAAGGGTCGTGATGATACCCCTCGATACGGATATCAGAGAAGGACATCTCAAGGACCTTCTTTGATGCCAGCACGAGACGAGGCAGCGGCTTGGGATCCCGTGTCAGTTGAAGCTTCAATCCTTCGACATGATTCAGATAGATATGCGCATCCCCCAGGGTATGGACAAAGAACCCGGGCGTCAGACCGCATTCGGACGCGATCATGGCCAGAAGGAGCGCATAGCTGGCAATATTAAAAGGAACTCCAAGCGCGATATCCGCCGAGCGCTGATAGAGCTGGCAGTCCAGACGACCATTGATAACGTAGAACTGGAAGAAGGCATGGCACGGCGGAAGCGCCATCCGGTCGATATCCCCGACGTTCCAGGCGCTCACGATGAGCCGGCGGGAATCCGGACGGGTCTTGATCATCTCGATCACTTGGGCGATCTGATCGACGTGTTCCTTGCGATAGGCCTCGCCCTTCTCGTCCCAGACGAACCGCTCCCATTTTCGCCACTGATACCCGTAGACCGGCCCCAATTCTCCGTCGGGACCCGCCCAAGCGTTCCAGATCGGCGTATGCTGCGCAAGATCATCGTTGATATTCGTGGAGCCGCGCAGGAACCACAAAAGCTCCCAGACCACGGCATCAAAAAGGACCTTCTTGGTCGTCAGAAGCGGGAACCCCTCCCGCAGATCGAAACGCATCTGATATCCGAAGACCGAGATCGTCCCGGTCCCGGTCCGGTCCTCTTTTTTCTCTCCATGCTCCAGGACATGCCGCACAAGATCAAGATACTGCTTCATCCCACTCTCCTATCTCGACAGATATCTTTTATATCCTTCGGTCTCTGAACGCTCAAGCCCTCCATTCGCATCACGCAAGAGGATCATGGCCTCATAGCCCCGGCCCTTCGAGGCGATCAGCCGAAGGCCATGACGAGGCCCCAGGACACTGACCGCCGTCGAAAGAACATCCGCCTCGGTCGCTGTCGGGGCGATGACCGTGACCCCCGCGACACCCGTCAGGGGATATCCCGTGATCGGATTGATGATATGCGACCAGCGCTGTCCCCGGATCTCAAAAGACCTTTCATAGTCCCCGGATGTGCTGACCGCCGCATCCCGGACCGAAAGGACCGCCTCCATGGCCCGGGGCGCCCGCGGATCGCTCACGCCAACCCGCCAGGACTGCTGACGGCAATTGAGCCCTGCGGCGTAGATCTCGCCACCCGTGTCGAGAAGAAAATCCCGAAAACCTGTCTGTCGGAGAATACGGGCCGCCTCATCCGCGGCATACCCCTGGGCCATCCCGCTCACATCGATCCGCATCCCGGCCTGGCGCAATCGGACCTGACCGGTCGGCAGGAGATCGACCTTGTCCGTATCAACTAGCGGCAGAACACCCCGCACATCTCCCGTCGACGGGAAGACGTCGCGGCGCTCAGCCTCTTTCCAAAGATCGCTCAAAGGTCCGACCGCGATATCAAAAGCCCCGCGGGTCTCTTGCACATACCCCTTGGCCGCCCTCAAAAGACGATAAACATCGTCGGTAACATCGACAAGAGCTCCGGCCGCCTGGTTGATCCGCACGATCTCGCTCCCCACATCGTAGGGATGCAGGCGGCGGTTGATCTCCTCGAGGCGGGCCCAGACCTTGTCAAAGACCTGGGCTACCCTCCCGTCAGCGAAGGGATCGCATACCTTGACCGTAACAATGGTTCCCAAAAGCGGACGCGACTGCTCTTCCTCCTCCGCCCATCCACAGGAATGAATGGCAAAGACCCCGAGGAGACAAGAAAAAAGTATCCGAAGGATCATCAAAAACTCCCAGGCCGGTATTATAAAGGCTCCCGGGGACAATGCAAGGGCCCCGCGCCCCAAAGATCACATCTCTTCCCGCGAGACCCGGACCCTTCCTCGAGAGGCCTTGCGGGCGGAGCGGACCTTCTTTCCCTCGAGGATCCGCTCCTTCAAAGCCCTCGGGCGTTTACGATGACGCCGACGCTCCTTTTCTCTGCGGTCCACAGCGGCCTGACGGGCGGCCCTCTCCCGGCATTCCAGTTCGCGGATCAGCATCGAACGGGCCTCGGCCCGGTTCTGATGCTGGGTCCGGAATCTCTCACAGCGGATACGGACTCCCGTAGGCCGATGAAGCAGGACAACACACGTGGCCACCTTGTTGACATTTTGTCCCCCGGGACCTGCGGAACGGACGAAGGTCTCAATGATATCCTCTTCCCGGATGCGGCCCGGCTTCAAACTCTTCGGATCTCCCATCAGGCCTTCCTCCTCCAAAGGACCGCGATCCATTCCTTCCCACGGAGGACCTTCTGACGAACAAGATCCCGGCCCGAGAACATGCGAAGAAAATACCCCGCCTTTTGACGCGAAATACCCGACACGATCAAAGACCCTCCAGGTTTCACGCAGCCCAGGATCTTTTCTCGATGCTCCAGAAGGTCCGGGGTCACCAGATTCGCGGCCACAAGATCGAAAGGTTCGCCGGAAGAATACCTTCCTATATCCGCAACACGGACACCGTTCACCGCAAGACCATTGGTCCGAAGATTCTCTTTGGCAACGGACACCGCAGAGCGATCAACATCAAAACCCCGGACCTTGCGGATCCCCAGACGAGACGCCGCAATCATGAGGATCCCGCTGCCGGTGCCTATGTCCAGGAATGAGGCGGCCTCCCCGGAAAGACCCTCCATCAATTCGATGGTAAAGCGGGTCGTCTCATGCTGCCCGGTCCCGAAGGCGTTCACAGTGTCCAGATAGATCGGCACCCGCCCCGACGGACAACGCCGGTCCTTCTGCCAGAGGGGGATCACCACGATCCTCTTTCCCACGCGCAACGGCCTCCATCCCTCTTTCCATTTTGTCTCCCATTCCCGCGGCCTCACCGATCGGCCACGGACACGCACTCCTCGCGGAAGAAAATGGCGGAACTCCCGCTCCAGGTCCTGCCCGGTTTTCCTGTCGGGACAGTAGACCGAGAAAGCCTCGCGCCCCTTCTCTTCCGCCTTGACCAAAGAACAAGGGTCCAGACCCTGCGTGGCCAGAAGGAGACGGAAGACCCCTTCGTTCAAAAGTCCCGGACTATCCGTCTCACATATCACCTGAAACACAACCGACGCCTTCATCATCTCTCCTCCCAGAACAAAAAACCTGCCGGGGAACCGGCAGGCCTCTTGCCGAGCCTCACGACCCGCGATCAGATCTTTGCGACATTCAAGGCCATGTCCCCTTTGGGGCCCTGGGTCAGTTCGAACTCCACATCCTGGCCCGGCGACAAACTTTTATACCCGCCCCCCTGGATCGCGGAATAATGAACGAACACATCCCGCCCCTCATCGCCATCCGGAAGAAGGAACCCGTAGCCCTTCTGGTTATTGAACCACTTCACCTTTCCCTTTGTGAGGACTTTGGCCGGCATACCAGACCCTCCTTATGACACAGGACGAATAAAAAAGCCGCCGGGAGATTCTCCCGACGGCTGCAGATCTCTTTATGTCAAAACCTTTGTCATACGGCCCCTCTTACTGTTTTTATTATAAAAACAGCCGGAAGCCTGTCAACCAAAGGAGAAAAATTTTTCCCTTCTACTTTGATTTTCCCTGGTTCGCGACCGAGGCCATCGCGGCCTTGATCTTGTCCTGGTCCCCCAAATAGTAACTCTTGATGGGCTTCAACTGGGCGTCCAATTCATAAACAAGCGGAACGCCCGTAGGAATGTTCAGGCTCACGATCTTGTCTTCCGAAATATTGTCCAGATGTTTGACAAGGGCGCGAAGGCTGTTGCCGTGCGCGGCGATCACAACTT
>JAAYZZ010000010.1 GCA_012514595.1 Elusimicrobiota bacterium | reverse complement strand
CCTCCGCATCCGTGCGGGCCTTGTTGACAAGTTCCTCCCGATGTTTCTCGGCCTCGGCCTCAAGCTCTCCCTTCATCTTCTGCTCAAGCGCATCGAGCTCTTTCTTTCTCTGGGCCAGCTCCTCATCCGCCTGACGGATCTTCCGGTTCAGCTCGGCCTCCCTCGCCCGGGCCGCTTCTGCATCTTTTTCCAGACGCTGTTTAGCGCCTTCGACACTCGAAACAAAGACCCGATGGAGCGTAAAAATGATCGCCCCGGACACGATCGCGGTCAGCACCAGAAATTGTATGATCATCTCCCAGGTCATAACTTGACTCCTTTTTTATTCCGAAAAAACATGAAAGAACAAGGCCAGCACCAGGAACGAGAAGATCTCAACGGCCAGAAGCTGGATACAGACCCCGATCTGATAGCGGGTTGTCTTGCTCGGCCACTGGCCGATGTTGTCGATCAGCCTAGTGCCGAGGATCGCGGTGAGCGCACAGGGAACCCCCACCATGAACAGGAACATCCCGATGAAGATGAGCCCCTCGTACCAGTACTTGAACTTCATCCCTACCTCGCAAAGAGCTGGAAGATAATCAGGATCGAGATGATCGAGACCGCCTCCACAAAAACAAGCATGATCGCCATGCCCATGAAGATCTTGGACGCCGCCGACGGGTTCCGGCTGAGCGCCTTGATCACAGAGTATCCAAGGACAGAAATGACGACGGAGGGCCCCATCACCGCGATGAACATGACCATCAGAATGATAAATGTTTCTGCTAACATATCGTGTGTCCTGTCCTATTTCGGTTCCGGCCTTTGATCCACAACCTCTTCGATCATGATATTGCATTCATTCGCAAAGAACCGGACCACCCCTCCCTTGACCCGCAGGCGCTTCTCCCAGTTGATCACGATCTCCTCTCTCACAATCCCGATCAGAGGATAGTGATATGCCAGGACCTCATATTCACCTCTATCCCCCGATATGAAGACACTCTGCACCTCATCCTCAAAGACCAAACGCTTCGCGCTCAGGATCACACACCGAAAATTCCCTTTATAGGCAGACGCCATGGCTCTCCCCAACAGTCCTCGTTAATCCGGGCCGCCCGGCGAACGCTCATTGATCTCGGAAATAAGCCCTGTGATCACGTGGTCCAAAAGCCCCTCGATCTCCGGATCGATCTTGCGCCGTTCACGCAACAGCGTCATAAGCTCTGGCTTGCGCTTATTCACATAATCAAAACATCTGTTCTGGAACGCGTCGACCTTCTCAATCGAAAGTTCATCAAGATACTTCTTGTGGAACGCATAAAAGATCAGAACCTGCATTTCCTGACAGACCGGATTGTCCTTGTCCTGGCGCAGGATCGATGTCAGGATCGCTCCCCGACGGAGTTTCTGCTTCATGTCTTCCGACTGGCCAGACGTCTTCAACTTGGAAAGCCTCAAGAGCTCCCGATACTGCAGATACTCCAGACGCAAGGGGCCCGAAAGCGCCTTGATCGCGGGCCACTGGACCTTCGATCCGACCCGAGAGACCGACAACCCCAGGTCCAGGGCCGGTTTCTGCCCTTCCCCAAAAAGCTGGGCGCTCAAGTAGATCTGGCCATCTGTCATCGAAACAAGGTTCGAAGGAACAAAGGCGGTCAGGTCCCCTTCCAGGATCTCGACGATCGGAAAGAACGTCATGGAGCCCGCCCCTCTCTCTTTGGAGAGATAGCACGCCCGCTCGATCATCTTCGAATGCAGATAAAAGATATCCCCGGGATAGGAATCGCGCCCGGGCGGACGTCCCAACAAAAGAGAGATCTCGCGATAACACCAGGCATGTTTCGTGAAATCATCGAAACCGATGAAGACATCCTGCCCCCTTTTCATGAAATACTCGCCGAGGGAACAGGCCACATAGGGCGCCAGATACTGCTGCCCAGGCGGGGACGAGGCGGAGGCGGAGACGATGATGCTATAGTCAAAACAGTTGCGTTCCTTAAAAAGCTGAACAACCTTTGCAATGGCGGAACGAGCCTTTCCAATGGCGCAATAAATACAAACAACACCGCTCCCCTTTTGATTGAGGATCGTGTCCGTGACAAAGGTGGTCTTCCCTGTCATCTTGTCCCCCAGGATCAGCTCTCGCTGTCCCCTGCCAATGGGGATCATGGCATCAAGGACCTTGACGCCCGTCTCCAGCGTCTTGTTGAGAGGCTGTCGGTCGAGAATCGGAGGAGAATCCGGAAAAATGGGGAACATCTCATCAGGATGAATAGGCCCCAGGCCATCAAGAGGCTCGCCGAGCGTGTTGACGATGCGGCCCACAAAATTCTTCCCGACGGGGGTATAAAAAGGCTCGATCGAGGCAATGGCCTCCTGACCGGTACGGATCTTCTCGTTCTCCTTGATGATAAGGACCTGCGCCTCCGTTTCCGTAAAACCCACCACCGTTCCGATCGTCCCGTACCCGAACTTGATCAGCTGGCCGTTGATGCAATTCCGGAACCCCGTCACGATGACAATGCATCCCCGGACGGCCTTGACAACCCCGACCTCTGTATACTGAAGTTTGATCGCCATATTCTTTTAAAAACCTTCCTCGGCCTTTTTGTCCTCCCTGACGCCTTGAGTGATATCTTCCTGTTTTTTCTCTCGGCCGGAACGCAGGAACCATCCGATAAAATGAATAACGGTCAGGAGCCCCAAAAAGATCATCACACTTCCAATGAGCTTCCAGGCCGCATTCACCCTCGGCTTCTTGTCGAAGATCGCCTGCGAGACCCGAGAGAGAGACCTCATGGACTGGATCTTCTGCAGGATATTCTTGACGCGACTTTTCTCGAGCTCTGCCCGGAATCGCGAGAGAAGTTTCTCCAGGGCATCGAGGTCTTCTTTGGCCTTCGCGAACCTCTTCTCGTTAATGCGATAGGCGCCGATATGCTGACGGATATCCGGCTGTTCCGTCTCCTGCAGGGCCTGGATCAAGTCGAGACCATTAATGATCCCATTTGAAAGTGCCTTGGCCGTTTCCAAATACTGGGAGTCCTGAAGGGACTCGAGGATCGTTCCCGTTCTCTCACGGACATACTCCATCTCCTGGCCGGGAATGAACCAGACATCTTTTATGCCGATCCGGACCGTCTTCTTTTCGTTCGGCGCCAGGTCCTCCTCTTTAAAGAGAAACGGCTCTTTCTTCTTCTCGTTAAAACGGATCTCGTATCCTTGGCGATCAACGATATACTCCGGACGGACCTCTGCAGGCAAATAATGCTGTTGCTTGACCTTCTTGGGTTTGTCCGAAGGATTGCTGACCTCGATCACATAATTGATGACCCGTTTCGGTTCATCTTTCCGAGCATCAGAGCGCCAATAATCGATAAGATTCGCATCGGCCTTTATCTCCTGAAGAGCCCGCTGGTGGTTCCGATAGGTATCGATCCTCTGCTCTGCGCCTCCGGAGGACTGCTCCTGTTCAGAAAGAATGTACTCCAACTTATCTAAAAGCTTTTGACGAAGGGCCTCTCCATTCTGCTCATCCTTTTCAGCGCCCAGCTCCTTGAACCCGCTCTCGATCTCTTTCCGGATCCCGCTCACCTCTTCTGGGGTGATCCTCCAGATGTCCTTGATCCGAACCCGGAAGGTCTTGCTTTCTTTGGGCTGAAAAAGGAACTTCTCGTGAAGATAATACCCCGCATCCTGAACGTTGTAATCGATCTTGAGCCCCGCAGGGTCAATGACATCTTCAGGCTTGATCTCTCCCGGAAGACTGAACTCCACGTCTTTCTCGACAGCCACATCCTTGCTGTTCACCGCCAAGACATTAATGATGATATCGGCAGAAAGAAACGGGGTGGTGAGAAAGAACACTGCGAGGGCCAAAGAAAGGACCTTCAAAATCCCCGACAACTTGTCATGGGCTCTGGCCATGACTACTCCTCACTTTCGAACCAGGTCTTCACGACGACATCCTCGACTTTCATCGCCTCCTGGAGGGCGCGGATCTTGGCATCGATCTCATCGAGCTTGTCGTTGATCTTCTCGAGATCGGGAGCCCCCTGCTTGGCCATGTCACCGACCGCGAGACCTGTCTCTTCGAGACCCAAGGCCTGCGCCTGTTGTTTCATCATATCCTGGACCATGGAAACGAAATCCTGAGCCATACCGCCCACAGCTTCCTGTTTGGACCCGATAGCGGACGCGGCAGACTTCAGATCTTTGACATAACCTTCGATCACCTTCAGCTCCTGGTATGCATTGGGCGACTGTCCCTCGACCCCCAGATCGCCCTGCAGATCGATCGCGACGCCCAAAGCCGCGGAGGCCGCGGTCTTCCCTT
>JAAYZZ010000101.1 GCA_012514595.1 Elusimicrobiota bacterium | reverse complement strand
GGGGACAAGATCTTGCACATCTCATCCGCCCTCAACAAGGACGGGCCCGATAAATATACCATCAAGAGCCGGACTGAGACAGTCCTTTCGCTTGCGGATCAGAAAAGAAATCCCTGAGCACCCGGTCCCAGCTGAAACGCGACCGCACCTGCTCGCGAGCCCTGCGCCGCATCTGTTCGTACGCGGCCGGCTCTTTTTCCATCAACCGGCGGATCCTTAAGACCTCCTCGACCCACACGAGAGGCTTTCCCGCCGGAAGAACGGTCCCGGTCTCCCCGGCGACGATAACCTCCTGCGGCCCTCCCATATTGGTGACCAAGGCCGGAAGTCCGCAGGCCTGGGCCTCGAGGACCGCCATCCCAAAAGTGTCCATGGTGCTCGGAAAAACAAGAATGTCCGAGAAAGAATAAAGAAGCGGAAGCTCCTCTGGCTTGAGACGCCCCGCAAATCGGACACGCCCCTCCTCCCGGCATTCCTGCCTGAGCTCCTCCAGCATGGGGCCATCCCCGGCGATCACAAGATTCACGCGCCCTCCCCTGCGGACAAGTTCCCGGTACATCTCCAGAAGAACCCCCAGGCTCTTGTCCCGGCTCACGCGTCCCACATAAAGGAGCGTCATCCCCTCTTCCAGCCCCCAGTCCCGGCGGAGAGCGTCGCGCTCCCCCGGAACGGGAGAGAACAATTCCAGATCGATCGTCCGGGGGAAGATCCGCATCCGCTCCCGATCATAGCCCCGGACGACAAGGGCCTTCATCATCTCATGCGTCGGGACGAGAACCTCATCCACGGCGCCATAGAACCAGCGCGTATACCCCTGGACCAGACTGGCGAACGACCCGCCGCTCAGGCTCAACTCCGTCATGCGCGTAAAGTCCGAATGATAGATCCCCCGGCAGGGGATCCCGAAAAGCCGCGAGGCCAAAAGACCCAAGAGCCCCACAGGCCCCGGGGTGGAGACGATGATCTCCGACGGGGCTTCAACCGAGATCCGCTCCAGGGATTTCAGAAGCGACGGGAATCGCAGGCAATAATCCGGATAGAACTCCGGAACATATTCATAGACCGTCGGAAGGCCCAGGAGATGCGGGGCCGGGGAGAGATCCTTCCTCTCGGTGACCGCAAGGCGCACACGGATCCCCTCCCGGGCCGCCCGCGCGACAACAGTATCCAGCGTGACGGAAACACCGTTGAGATCCCCGAAAGTATCCGTGAACCAGAGGACCTTCTTGTCGCCCAGGGCACGGGGCCCCAGGAAGGCCTGGCGGAACTCGTCCATGATCCGGCTCGACTGATGCAGATGACGGAACGTCCCCAAGAACGGCAGAGAGAGAAAGAGCGCGCGGAAGGCCGCGGTCAGACTGCTGAAGAGCTTCATGATATCCGCCCGGACAAACGCCTCCCGGAACCCGTCAAAGTTCGCGATAAAGAGATCGTCCTCGAACCCCGCCACCGTCGTATAAATGAGATCGATCTTCTCGCGATGCGACAGGGGCGGATCCTGGACCAGGCGCTTGATCAGACGGCTCGCCTGGGAGGCGATGATCCGGGTCTTGCCGCGACGGCTCCGCTTCAAATGCTCGATCTTCAGCTGTGTCTTCCAGTTCAGGGGGGCACCCTCGAAGATCGCCCCGCAGATCTCGTTCCATACCTGGCGCATGCCGCGCGCCTTTTTTGTCCTCGAGAAATGGTAGGCGATCTTGAGGAACGTGTAGACCTGGGTCCGGTAATCGTTGCTGCGTCCCCCGCTGTCCGTGCGGCCCCTCCGAAGGGCCCGGAGGAACTCCTCTTTGGTCGAGGCCTCGCCCGACGTAAAGGTCTCTCCGATAAAAAGCCCGGCGTGCTCATCCGACCCTCCCGTAAACCCCTTGATCCAGGGGGTATCGGAGAAGGGATCGATCCCGTGGCGGTCCCTGAGCTCCCCGATCTTTTCAGGGGTCAATCCCAGAAGGACCTTCTTGAGGAGATCATTGTAGGTCGCGACCCGTGTGCCGTTGATGGTCTCAAAGACATCGAAAAGAAGAATAAGCTTCTCGATCGTCGAAAGCGAGAGCTTTCCGTTCACGCTGTAGGTCGCATGCGCCACAGAGTACGGGAGCCCTTCCCGACGGATATAATCGCGAAGCTCATAGATGTCGCCGCGGATACGGTCCATGTGCGTGAACTGCTCCTCGGTGAAGTCATAGACCAGGACATGGACCGCACATCCGTCCTCGGGAAAACACGTCGTGATCTCAACGCCCAAAAAACAGTCATCGGGATGATGGCGTACAAGCTCCAATGCCCCGCCGATGGCATTGTGGTCCGTGATCGTCACCAGGTCCATGCCATTGGACTTGGCGGTACGGTACACCTCCTCCACCTCGGTGTAGGACTCCTGGGTCCCGAATTTCTTGAGGACCTGGTCCGCCGATTTGGAGGAATATTTGCAGTGAACGTGCAGATCGGCTCTCACAGCACTCCTTTGTCTGACATCACGTTACAAAAGGATTTTCTCCCGGGCAAGAAAGAATCCCGTTATCTTTTCCAGCCCACGAAGCGGACGATCTCTTCCGGGAACTCGTGCCGGTCGATGGGGTCTGATGGCCCCCTCCCCGTCGAAGAAGAAGGAACCCGATCCTCAGAAAGAGGGCGGAAGACCCCTCGGGCCGGACCTCCGCCCAATGCCCGATGATCGAGAGAGAAAAACAGGCAGCGAGGACTGCAGGCCAGAACCGTCCGGCTATTAACCAGACGGCGCCCCGGATCAGCGGGCACTGCTCCACAACACGAAAGGAACGGAATGACAAAGACGGGGACACAGGGCTCCTTGGGAAGAGAAAAATGGTCGGGAAGCCGGGATTTGAACCCGGGACCCCTTGCTCCCAAAGCAAGTGCGCTAGCCAGCTGCGCTACTTCCCGAAATGCGGGCCCCCATCCGGCCGTTCGAGAACCACGGCCGAACGTCGGGATCCCTCCTTGAGACAAGAACTGAAGATGAGGACTCTCGAACCCCGGATATCCGGGGCGTTTAATGGCCGCTAGTATAACACCCGATCGAAACAACGAAAACAGGAAAAACGGAGGGAAACAGATCCCGTATTCGCAAATTATGACCGCAGGGGTGCCAGATAACAGACCGCGCTCTGTTTGAGAACATCCGTATGAAAATGAACGCCCATGCCCTCACCAACAGAGGATGTCTCGATGACGCGAACAACATCTCCCCAGCGCTCCGCATCGGGCAGGAGCCGGGCCAGGCTGTTCGGTACCCGGCCGAAAAAGCCGGGGTCAAGGATATTGCCCTCGCGGTCCGGATGCAGCCCGAAATACAGCATATCCGCCTCGACGAGATCGTTGAAGAAATGCGTGCCAAGCGAGATCTCCGGGGCCAGGCCCGCATGCATGACCGCAATCTCGCACAGCACCGAGACACGACTGATCTCCGCAAAAGACACCGGAACGCCAAGAAAGGGCGTTGTTGTGGCCCAGCGTCCCGGACCGGCCAAAAGGATCGTCGGGACCCGCTCCCCCTCCTTGAGATGCGTCAGCCTCCCGACCAAACGAGCGACCGAATACCGCTGACTTTCATTCAGCTTCGCGTAGGCCTCCGGAACAACATAGATCAAGCGGTCCACCGTGATGGCGCGGCTGCTGCCGATGACCGGTCCCGACGACTCCAGAATGATCCCCTCGGGATCAATGGCCCCCGGCTTCTCGATGCTCAGAATATTCCCCTTCACCTGGAACGGCCGGCACTGCAGGAGATTGATCCTGTACTGGCTTTCATCCGTAAAGTTCGCCGTGAACTCGATGTCCACCGGATAGGCATAGGCCTCCTGAAGGGTCTTCAGGAGTCCGCGCATGTCCTCAACGAATTCCCGGCGCGAGAGAAGATCGTCAAAGGTCAGCACCCAGGGAAAGAGGTCCTGGCGCCCCTCCGTAACGGCATACCGTTCCATCTCGGGGTCGCGGGAGGCGAAGATCTCCAGAGGCAACCCGGGCACCCCGCCGACGGCATCGGCAAAATCGCAGCTCGCATGCGTATTGGCCTGAAGGTCGAGGACATCGACCTTGTGCTGTGTGTATTTTCTGACATCCCCTCCGCTCATCTCCGGACGCCGCGACGGCGCGTTCAACGCCACGATCCGCGTATAATCATCATCGATCCTGTCCACAGCCCGGGTCCCGAGGCCAAAAACGATGCGGAGCATCCCGGCCTCCGGATCGATATCGCGGCTCCAGACGAAGGGATTATACGAGAACCCGACCCCCGCGACCTGCGGAAAACATCTTGTCCCGTAGACCGCTCCTGATACCCGCTGGACCAGGAGCCCCATCTGTTCGTCCCGGTCCATCAGTCCCCAATGGGCACGGTAGGCCAAGGCCTCGGGACTCATCGTACTCGCATAGACGGTCCGGACCGCAGCCATAAAATTCTTGAGACGCTCCTCGGGCGTCCCCTGGTTCGCGCAGAAGACGCTGTCGTATTTTCCCGAAAAGGCGTTTCCGTACGCATCTTCCAGAAGGCTCGACGATCGAACAATGATCGGGGCCTGACCGAAATACTGGAGCATGCCCATGAACTGGGCGCGGGTGTCATCCGTGAACTCCCCCGAAAGGATCCGCTCGCGCGCCTCCGCGGCCATGCGAAGTCCGTCATCCGCCGTCTTCAGCCTCCGACGGATCCACCAGCACTTGTTCCGGATCAGATAGGTATAAAAAACATCCGCCCCGATAAAAAAGGAATCATGCGCCTCAAGCTTGTCTTCCCACGCGGGGTCGGTCTTGCGAAGGACCGCCCGGGCAATGAGCATTCCCGCAGACTTCCCGCCGATCAGCCCCGTCCCGATCATCCTTTTTCCGATATTCACGACATCCGTCATATCCAGATATTTCTCAGCCAGCGACAAAAGCTGGGGATCACGCGTGACAAGCATCCGCAAAAGATGAAGAAAGAACTCCCGGTCCTTCAGGGCCGCGGCCGGCCCGGACCCCTCGTCCCTGACAAGCTCCTGGGCACGCATGAGGTGACGGGTCCAGATGTCCCGATGCTGCAGGGAAAAGTCGAGCCAGGGATGCGGGAGGCCCGCAAGGATCTCGGTGATCTCGGCGCTGCGGGTCACAGGAATGAACATCGCCCCTTCCCACTTATGGAGCATGTACATCGTCGGAGAATGGCGCCCGTCGACCTTGAGAGGGTGAACATAGAACGTCCCGTTGTTCTGATACACATCCAGAACGACCTGGGCGGTTCTCTGGATGGCGTCGGTCGCAAGGGCTGTATGTTGATTGCGAAGAAGCGCGAAATAGGCGACCGTATCGAGTTCAAAAAGATACGGACAGGTGATCATGAAGAAATTCCCCAGCATGCGGTCGCTGGACCAGTCCACCGCCAGTTCGGAAAGCGAATCAAAGACGTAGAAAGCCCCCTTCCCGCAGCGCTCGATGACATCCAGGATCTCGGTAATGAATGTCTCGAACCCGGCCTGGGGATGCAGAACATATCGCCGGGCCCGGATGGCCTCGGGAAGAAGATCCGGATGGTCTGCAAAACGGAAATAGACCAAGGGCTTGTCCCGGCCCTGGGCGGCCTCTGCAAAGGGAATGACAAGACGCCGATACTCTTCAATAGTATCCACGCGGAAGACGACATTGTCCCCCAGCCTCACCCCCCGGAGGATATGATCCAGCCCGCGAAGTCCGGTATTGCCCTCGCCCTCCTGCCCCATTCCTCAGCCCTCCTTATTCTCCCGATCGGAACCCTTCAACTGCCCTATGCCCTCCGGGCCGCATCCTCTCGTGACAACGGCCATATGAAGACGACAGGAAGGATCCCCTTAAGACCGGATGCTCTTTTGTATAATAAACGAGAGCGAAAAAAACGGTGCTGTTTTGTTCGGATTTGTAAAAAATGCACGGGTCTCCTTCAGGGAGATTTGCTCTGACGAAATGCTTGCCTCACCGGAAAGGTTCCAGTATCCTAGGAGAAAATTGAAACCGTCCGCTGGGAATCTCCTATGAAAAGAAAAATCCTCCTCATCGGTGCCCTTATCCTCGTCGTTCTTACGGCGGGGCTTTTTTATGTCAACCGCGTCCTTTTGCCGGTCCAGATCAAGGGGCTTCTCGTCAAGACGCTCAGTGAACAGCTGAACCGGACCGTGACGCTCGGCGCTCTCGCCTGGAACCCGGTCCAGGGGGTGGTGATCACAGACCTCTCGGTCGCGGCCAAGGATGACCCGAGCGAGGTCCTCCTGCATATTCCTTCGGCCTCGGCCCAGGTTCTCATGCTCCCATTCCTGGAAAAAAAGATCATCATCCCCGGGGTGCATATCGATTCCCCGACGGTCCGCATCGTCCAGGAGAACGACGGGCTCTGGAACTTCAGCGATCTCCTCGAGAAAAAAGACGCGACAGGGCCATCCCAACCGCCGGCACTTCTCATCCGTGGGATCTCGGTCACAGAGGCGCGGATCGATCTCGTCGACCGCGCACAAGACCCGGCCACCGCCGAAACGATCGGACCTGTCAATATCCGCGGCAGCGTGTCCCTTCCGCGCTCGCTCCATGTCTCGGCGGAAGCGAAGCTCCCCGCGACCAATGGCCGTCTCGAGATCCGCCTCAAGATGGACCTCAGGGACCGGTCGTTCGAAGGCGGCCTGAAGGGCGCGGACATCGACATGGTCCGATATCTGCGGTTCATCCCGACGGTGCTCCCGGTCGTGATCTCCTCGACCCGGATCTCCTCTGCGGACCTTGCGCTCTCGGGAACCACAACAGCCCTCAACGTCGCCGGGGATCTCGCCGTCACCGGGTCCCGGATCTCGCTGCCGGATGGCACCTCGATCACCGGGGATCTCACGGCCGAGAAGACCTCGCTCTCCTCGGCCGGCAAGGACCTCTCCCTCGAAGGCGTCTTCCGGGGCCTGGGGCTTTCCATACGGACATCGGCAGGACAGACCCTCGCCGTCGACTGGCAGGTCTCCCTCTCCTCTCTTATAAAGAAAGACGAGGCCCTCTCGGCCCAGGCAAATGTGTGGGCTCAAAAGGCCTCGTTCACGATCAAAGACCAGGTCGTCGCGGCCCAGGATCTGATGATCTCGGGAGCGCAGATCTCATCGAAAAAGGAAGAGACCCAGGGCCGCGCGGCCCTGACCGCCAACGGCCTTTCCATCAAGACCCCAGCAGCAACCCTCACGGGAGAGGCCCTGGCGCCCGCTCTTCTTCTTAAGACCACGCCGGAGGCCATCACCCTTTCCGGCGATATCCGTCTCGAAAAGACGTCCCTGGCCCTTTCGGAAGGGCCTTCCGCCGCCGCAACGGTCTCGCTCAAGGGGGCAACGGTCACGATCAAGAAAGAGAGGACCGAGATCGCGGGAGACGTTCTTCTCGACGGAGCTGTCCTCAAGACCAAAGACCTGGCCCTCAACGGGACCCTGACCGCGCCGGGAACCCTCCTGCGTCTCACCCCGTCTTCGGTAGAACTGCGCACAAACCCGAACCTCAAGAACGGAACGGTCGCGCTGACCTCGGGCCCTGTCTTTACGGGATCCCCCGGCGCCGAAATGATCCTCTCGATCGTCGATGGAAAACTCTCCTACGGCGGAACGATCACCCTGGCGGGAGGAACGCTCACCAAGATCCCGACACTCGGAACGATCTCCGATATCCGCGGACGTGTGGGCCTGGAACCGGACAGGATCTCCACTCGCAACCTGTCGCTGACCACCCTCAACACCGCCATGACCGTGACCGGATCGCTGTCCTCGTTCCAGGACCCGATGATCAACGCCGAGATCCTGGCCCCTGACCTGGACCTGGCCATGACCGAACAGTTCGCCCCCGACCTCTTCAAAGAACACGGCCTTGAGATCAAAGGAAAAGCGGATGTCACGGCCCGCATCGAAGGTCCGGCGGGAAAGATCGGCCCCGAGACCCTGCGCGCCTCGGCGGTCCTCAAGGATGTTTCTGTCGATAGCAAGAGAATGAACCAGGCCGCCTCTCACATCAGCGGGTCACTCGAATACAACTCCCCGACGCTGACATGGAAGGACCTCTCGCTCCAGTACCGGGACCGGACCCTCACCCTCAACGGCTATCTCCAGGACTTCCTGGCCCCCTATGTGGCCACGACGCTCACATCGTCGGGGATCTCGGTGGACACTGTCTTTAAAAAGACCGCGAACGAGATCCGCATCGACAATTTCACCGGTGGGTGGCTCGATTCCTCGGCCTCCCTGAACGGAACGGTCCTCCTCGAAGAACAAGGACCGCTGTTGGCCCTGAAGGGATCGGGAAAGCTCGCCCTGCGTGACATGAAGACCATGCTTCCCTCCCAGGCGGACCTGATCGACCGCTTCAACCCCGCCGGGGTCCTGAAATTCGACGGGGCGATCAAGGGCCCGGCCACTGCTCCACAGCAAATGACGATCCAGGCCTCCTTCTCCTCTCCCGCCCTGTCCCTCATGGGTTATCGCCTCGAAAACATGAGGGCCTCTCTGGAGCAAAAGAACGGACAGATCGATCCTCTGGATATCAAATTCTCGGCGTACAACGGAACCTTCGAAGGATCCGGCACCCTCGATACCGGACAACCCGGGCAGCCCTTCACGCTGAATGCCCGGATCAACGATATCGACATGGCGCTCCTCAAGGCCCATAGCCCTCTCAAGAACCGGCAGATCTCCGGGACCCTGGCCGGAGAGATCAAGGCCTCGGGAACGATCGCGGAATGGGACCTTTCCGACGGAGAGGGGCTCCTCCGGATCTCGAACGGATATCTTTGGGAGATCGAGATCCTCTCGAGGATCCTCAGCATCCTCTCCACCTCCCTGAAGAGCGGGGACCTGATCATCACGGACGCGGGATTCTCCTTCACGATGGAGGAGGGACGGGTCCAGACCAATGACCTGACGCTCAAAAGCGCGGCCGTCACCCTTCTGGGAGAAGGATGGGTCGACCTCAACCAGAACGTGGACTTGAATATCACGCCCAGGATCAACGCTCCGGCGGGAACAGACGGAGAGGCCCTCACCCTGATCGATCCGACCGCGGGGTTGATGAACATCCAGGTCAAGGGAACCGTGACAAAACCCGTGATCACCCACAACATCACGGCCCCGGTCCTTCTGAAGAAAACCCTTCAGAATACCGTCGGGAATATTCTCAAGATCTTTGAATAGGAATCAGAGCAAACGGATCAGGACGTCTGGACGAGATATCTTTCAAGAAGGACCAGGAACCTGCGAAAGGCCTGGGCGCGGTGCGAGAGGGTCTGCTTGACCTCGAGCGGGAGCTCTCCAAAGGTCTTCTGATAGGACGGGATCAAAAAAAGAGGATCATAACCAAAGCCGTTCGCGCCGCGCTTCTCCGTTGAGATCACTCCTTCGCAACTCCCCTCCACCACATCGATCAGTCCGGAAGGATCCGCAAAGGCGATCGCGCTGCGGTAACGCGCGGTTCTCTTTTCCTCCGAAATGCCGGACAGCTCTTGGAGAAGTTTGTCGTTATTCTTTTCGTCGGTCGCATCCTCTCCCGAATACCGTGCGGAATAAACGCCGGGACGGCCTCCCAGGGCATCGACCTCGAGCCCCGAATCCTCCCCCATCGTCGGGCGTCCGCTGAAGAGCGCCAGCGTCACCGCCTTCTTGGCCGCGTTCGCACGGAACGTATTCCCATCCTCGACGATCTTGGGCGCTTTCGGCAGATCCAGGAGGGACAGGACAGTGATCCCGTTAGGCTTCAGCAGGTCCGCAAGCTCCCGGACTTTTCCCTTGTTCTTTGTGGCGATAAGAAGTTCTTTCATTTTAATAAAAACGGTCCTATTTATTAAAAAGTTCTCGAATAGCGGAAGAACTGCTGCTCCCGGCGAAATCTACAGCGCTAAAACCTCCGGGACTTCTTATTTCCGGGTCCGCGCCACGATCCAAGAGAAGCTTTGCGGCCTCAACGCGTTGATGGATAACGGCAACGCCAAGGGCCGTAATCCCATCCATGTCGGTTGCGTTGATATCAGCCTGGTTTTCCAGAAGCAATTCTATCATGTCGGTATTTCCAGAAACGGCCGCACGGCTCAACGCTGTGCCACCGGCGTCGTTCTTGATATTAACATCCGCATTGTTCTTGATAAGTATTTGAGCAATAGCCAACGATCCGCTTTCGACGGCCCTCATGAGAGCTGTCTCCCCCTCCGAATCAACCTTGTCCACCGCCGCATTATGCGCGACAAGTTCTTCGACGAATGCCGTATGGCCGCCAATGGCCGCGACCATCAATGCTGTATGGCCCTTCCCATTGACTTCATTGATATCACCGCCCTGTTCCAACACCTTCCTCAACCCGTCCACATCGCCGCTACGGGCCGCTGATGTTAATGGCGTAGCGTCATAAGAAAAGATCTCATTGCTTCCCGGTTCCTTTGGCGGGGTACGCTCCTGAGCCTTTGCATCAAACATCAAAATGCCCAGGGCAAACAGAACCAGACCGGCGAAGCACAAAATATCAGCTATATTATGGCACCCCGGTCTTCGCGAGGGATTGGCGACTGTTCGTGAGCGGCGGAATATGAATGAACGCATATCGTGTTCCTTTTTTATTTTATCCCCGCAACCCTTCTTTGGACCATCAACAATTCCCGGATCCCCTTCCTGGCCAGGGCCATCATCGCGACCATGTCCTTCTCGGAAAAGGCCTGCCCCTCGGCCGTGCCCTGCACCTCAACGAACTTCCCGCTCCCGAGCATGACGATGTTCATGTCCACTTCCGCTGTGGAGTCTTCAGCATAATTCAGATCAAGAATGGCGCGCCCCTCCTTCATCCCGACGCTGACAGCTGCAACCTGCGCGGTCAAAGGGCTCTTCTCGATCAGGCCTGCCTTCCGGATCTTCGCGACGGCCAGCGCGAGCGCGATGTAGCCGCCCGTGATCGACGCGGTGCGCGTGCCGCCGTCCCCCTGGATCACGTCACAGTCGATCTTGATGGTCCGCTCACCCAGCTTCTTCATGTCGACCACCGCGCGCAGCGAGCGGCCAATCAAGCGCTGGATCTCCTGGGTACGGCCCGACCCTCCGGCTTTTTCACGATTGATGCGGGACGTGCAGGAACGCGGCAGCATCCCGTACTCGGCCGTGACCCAGCCCCGCCCCTTGCCCTTGAGGAACGGCGGAACGCCTTCCTCGACGGAAGCGGAACACACGACCTTCGTCTCGCCGAAAGAGATCAGGCACGAGCCTTCGGCGTGTTTTAAATAGTTCTTCTGGATCACGATCCTGCGGAGCTGGGAAGGAAGCCGACCATCAACACGTTTCATAAAGACCTTTCTCGGAAATGGCACACGGTCTTTCAGCCTCTCGCTCTTTAGACCTTTTGGCCTTTCTTGTATTCCGCCTCGACATTTGTGTAGATCCCGCCCCGGGGATTCATCTCGACGGAGACCTTCATCCACCTGGGTCGGCACGCCTTGACGCAGTCATCCAGAAGCTTGTTCACAAGATGCTCGTGAAAGATCCCCACATCCCGAAAGAAGATCGTATACATCTTGAGCGACTTGAGCTCCAGACACACCTTCGCCGGACGATAATCGATCTTCACGACCGCGAAATCCGGAAGTCCCGTCTTGGGACAGATGCAGGTGAACTCCGGGATCTCCAGATGGATCGCATAGTCCCGGTCCGAATACTGGTTCTCCCACACCTCGATCGGCGGCGTCTTGAGCGTGCGGACCTTCTTCTGCAGGCCTTCGTAAGAACTGATCATCATGGGAACTCCTTTAAAAAAGTGATCGCTGCTCCTTATCTCAATCCCACGAACTTGTGCATCTGCGGCAGAATCCGGACATCCCGAAGATACTGCCGGCAATACGTCATGTACTCCCGGCATTTGTCCATCACGCCGGAGTTGATCTCAAAATGATTGGGCTGCAGAAAAAGCGGCATCGTGGGATCCCCTTTGGAGATCATCTCCACGGCCCGCTCGATATCGGCCGTACATGTCGCTGTGGAGATCACCATCTTGATGAACACGTCCTTGCCCCAGGCGATCCGAAGGAATTCGACATGTTCATCCCAAAAGGCCTGGCATCCCGTCGAGGAGGGGAGCTTCACGTCCATGGCCACGACATCCACGTCCTCGATGATCTTCTTCAATTCTCCTGGAAGGGTCCCGTTGGTCTCGAGATACACGGGCACGTTCGCAGCTGTAAGGAACGGCAGGAATTCCATGAGGAACGCGCTGTGAAGAAGCGGCTCCCCTCCGGTCAGGCTCACCGAGTGGACCTGCGGAACCAGCGGCCGGACCTCTTTCCAAAGGGCCTCGGCCTCCAGCTCACGAAATGTCCCGGGCTTGGGATCCCGGGCGTGCGAACTGTCGCACCAGGCACAGGCCAGGTTGCACCCCGCAAAACGCACGAAGACCTGGGGGACTCCGGCGTATTTTCCCTCTCCCTGGATCGAATCAAAGACCTCGATGACTTTAGCCCGTTCCAAGATCATGACCTCCCGCCGGGGACCAGAGGATCTTTCGCCCCGGCCTCCCAGAATCCCTTCGTCCGCAGACGGCAACTATCACAAACACCGCAAGGGGTCTTCCCCCCCTGATAGCAGGACCACGTCTTTTCATAGGGCACACCCAGCGCGATCCCCCGACGGATGATCTCGGCCTTCGTCATCCTTAAGAGCGGGGCCTCGATCCGGATCCCCTTTTTTCTCACCCCTGTCTTGAGCCCCTGGTCCAGGGTCTTCTGCATCGCGCGAAAAAATCCGGGACGACAATCCGGATACCCGGAATAATCCAGCGCGTTCGCGCCGATGAAGATCGTCCTGGCACCGACGGCCTCGGCGCAGGACGCGGCAAAACTTAAAAAGATGATATTGCGCGCCGGAACATATGTCGGCGGGATCACGCCCCTCCTGACACCGCCCACGGGAACCCGGAGCTTTCGGTCGGTCAGGGCCGACCCCTTCCAGGGGAACGAGATCCCGACCGTCTCGAAAAGGACGCCGGCCCGACGGGCCAGAGCCTTGGCGCTCCGGATCTCCCGGCGATGCCTCTGACCATAATCAAAGATCAGGGCCCGGACCTGATACCCCTTCGACAGGGCATGATAAAGCACGGTGGCGGAATCGAGCCC
>JAAYZZ010000100.1 GCA_012514595.1 Elusimicrobiota bacterium | reverse complement strand
TGTCGATCGAACTTGCGCGCTCTAGGAACGAACAGCGCGTGATCAAGGAAATGGCCGACCGCGTCAGCGCCGAGAACCAGCAGCTCCGGTCCCAGGTCAAGGAACTGACATCCACCAAGGTCGCCCTAGAGCGCAGCGTTTCCCGCCTGAGCGACGAGAAGGCCACGATCGAGCGGAAGCTCATCGAGACAGAGAACATCATCCAGGGCCGCATCGACGACATTTGGCAGATCAAAAAGGATATCGATAAGCGTTTCGAGCCGCAGCAGGCGGGAGGTGGCGCAGTCGAGCTGGCCCCGATCGTTGTGAACGCCAGCGTCGAGCCTGCCCAGGCCAAGCCTGAGGTGCGCCGCAGCGGTGAGGTCGTGAGTGTCAATGAGGCCAACAACTTCGTGATCGTCAACTTGGGCCAGAAAGACGGGGTCCGGGTGGGCGACACGTACAAGGTCTATCGCGCCGGAAAGCAGGTCGGAACGGTCTCGATCATCCAGGTCCGCAGTGAGATCTCTGCGGCGGACATCCGCCAGAGGACCGAAAGTCTGCAGCCCGGGGACGCGGTCAGATAACGCGACGTGGGAACCCCTAAACGTGTCAGCATAAAAGACGTGGCCCGACGGGCCAAGGTTTCCATTACCACCGTCTCGCGTGTCATCAATCACATTCCCAGCGTTGACCAGAAGAACGTCCTCCGTGTCGAAGAGGCCATCGCGGAGCTCAAGTACCGTCCCAATGTGAGCGCCCAGCGTCTGGCGAGCGGGGCCAACAACAGCATCGGCCTTGTGATGCCCGGATATCCCGGGATCTTCCATTCCTTTTTTGCCATCGAGATCATCCGCGGGGTGGGGCATGCCTGCGAGTCCCTCAAGCAGGACATGGTCTTTCATATCACCGACGGGACGAATCCGCTCAGCTCCCATTTCTTGGGCGGGATCGTTTTTGCGGACATCATCGAGAATCGCCGCCAGGTCCAGGATGCGATCGACCAGCATGTGCCGTGTCTCGTCGTCAACAACGTCGTTCAGGATATCCCCGTCAGTTATGTGGCGATCAACAACCTCCGCGGGGGGCAGATCGCCGCGGAATATCTTGTGGGTCTGGGGCATCGGAGGATCGGCACCATCACAGGGAATCTGAAGACCCAGGCGGGGTTCGACCGTTTTGACGGGTTCATGCGTGGGATCGATGAGGCCGGGGTGGAGATCCCCAAGGAGTATGTTTACCGGGGGGATTATTCCCGCCGCAGCGCCCGCCAGGGGGCCGAGCTTCTCTTCTCGATGCAGGATCGCCCCACGGCGATCTTCGCCCAGAGCGACGATATGGCGCTCGAGGCGATCGCGGTCGCCTATGAGATGGGGGTCCGGGTCCCCGAGGACGTCTCCATCATCGGGTTCGATGATAATCCGCAGGCGATCTATGGCCCGGTGGGGCTCACCACGATCCGTCAGCCGATCTTTGAGATGGCGGAGAAGGGGGTCCGTGTCCTGCATGATATGGTCAACGGCCGCCGGGAGGATGTCTGCCGTCTCCTGCTCGATCCGGAGCTGGTGGTCCGCGATTCCTGCACGGCCCTTTCCGGTCGGTAACCTCTTTTATCTCCCCATTGACTTTTACTCTTCTTCGGTCTAGCGTATTTCTTTTGTGGAAACAATCTTCTTCCTGTCTTCGGGAGGATTCCCAGGGTTTTTATGAGATCTTATGATGTGATCGTCGTCGGCGGAGGACACGCCGGGATCGAAGCGGCCCTGGCCCCGGCCCGGATGGGTTTGCGGGTCTTGATGGTCAATTTCTGTCTTGAGACCGTCGGACAGATGAGCTGCAATCCGGCCATCGGCGGAGTGGGAAAAGGCCAGCTGGTCCGGGAGATCGATTGTCTCGGCGGAGAGATGGGGCTTGCCGCAGATCGGACCGGAATCCAGTTCCGTCAGCTCAATGCCTCCAAGGGGCAGGCCGTCCGCTCCTCGCGCGCGCAGTGTGACCGGGAACGCTACCGCAGTTACATGCAGGGCGTGATCCGGGCGCAGGCTGCTCTGGAGTTCATGCCGGCAGAGGTGGTGGAGGTCCTTGTCGAGAACGGGCGCGCGGCCGGGGTCCGGACCGCGGCAGGGGAGAGGATCGGGGCCCCGACGGTGATCATAACGGCCGGGACCTTTCTGA
>JAAYZZ010000009.1 GCA_012514595.1 Elusimicrobiota bacterium | reverse complement strand
TCGGGCCTGTAGCTCAGTCGGTCAGAGCAGGAGACTCATAATCTCTTGGTCCCTGGTTCGAGTCCAGGCGGGCCCAGTGTTTGCATAGATTTTGGACGCATAGCTCAGCTGGTTAGAGCGCTGCCCTCACATGGCAGAGGTCAAAGGTTCAAGTCCTTTTGCGTCCACCAGTTTTATAAGGGGAGGTTCCGTGGTCCAGAAGAATGTGAGGGAGACCCTGAAGAAGCTCGTCGCCATCCAGGAGGTCGACGAGGTCCTCTACGAACACCGCCGCCAGATCAAGGAAAAGCCCGTTGAGCTCAATGAGCTCAAGGCCAAGTTCGACAAGAAAAAGACGCGCCTGACCCAGTTGCAGACCCGGGCCCAGGAGCTCGAGCTTTCCCGCAAGGCCAAGGAGCTGGACCTCAAGTCCAAGGAAGCGGATATCATCAAGGCCGACGGGACCCTGATGACCCTGAAGACCAACAAGGAATACCAGGCCAAGCTTTTCGAGATCGAGAACCTGAAGGCCGACAAGTCCATTCTCGAGGAGGAGATCCTCAAGATGATGGACGAGACCGAGACGCTCGCGCAGGAGGTCACGAAGGAGCAGGCGGTCGTCGCGGAGGAAGAGAAGGGGTATCTCGCCGAGAAGGCCAAGGTCGATGCCGCCATCGCCGAGATCGAGGACGGGATGCAGTCCTTTGAGGCCAAGCGCCGGGAGCTTGTCCAGGATGTGGACAAGGAGGCCCTGGCGATCTACCAGAGGATCGTGGAGAACCGGGAGGGGGTCGCCCTTGTTCCGGTCGTCGGGAGTTCCTGCGGCGGGTGTTTTATGAACGTCCCCCCGCAGGTCATCAACCGCCTCAAGATGCATGAAGAGCTCGTGCGTTGCGAGATGTGCGCGCGGCTTTTGTATCTGAAGGAAGAGCTGTGATGAAGGTCTTTGAGATCGCGACGGACGGCGCCTGCAGCGGCAATCCGGGGCCGGCGGCCATCGGGGTGGTGATCACATCCGAAGGCAAGACCGTCAAGACTGTTTCCGAGGCGATCGGAGAGGCCACCAATAATATTGCCGAATATCGGGCGCTCATCCGCGGACTCGAGGAGGCCCGGGCGCTCGGCGCCGAGAGGATCAAGGTTTCGACGGATAGCGAGCTCATGTTCCGTCAGATCAAGGGCGAATACAAGGTCCGGCATGAGAACATGGTCCCGCTCCATGCCAGGGCGCTCGAACTTTTGAAGGCATTCCGCAGCGTCGAATGCCGTGCGGTCCCCCGGGAGGAGAACAAGGACGCCGACCGGCTGGCCACATCCGCTCTTAAAAAGAACGCGGGCCGTGATGACCGCTCCCATGTGTTCTGCATGGGGGAGGAAAGTCCGGGCTCCAAAGGATAGCGCACCCAGATAACGCTGGGTCCTTCGTGCCCGAAGGAAACCTCGGACGCGGGGGAGATCAGAGCCACAGAGACGAGCCTCTTTGGTGAGGAGTGAAACGGGCATTCTCTGCGCGGAGCAAGGCCAAATAGGAGGAGAGCTCTCGCCGTCGCGATCAGGGCAGGCGCATCAGCTGCCCTGACCCTGACAGACCGGTCGAGGCGCGGGACGGTCCGTCCCGTTCGGATCCTCGGGTAGGCCGCAAGAGTCCCGGGAGCGATCCCGGGAGTCAGGCAGATGGTCATCCTTCCGCCGGAAGGCGGAAGAACAGAACCCGGCTTAGGCGGCCCGCGGATATTCTTGAGAAAAGAACAAGCACGAGGTCAGGTCGTTAACAAGGAGTTGTCACATGTCAGGTCATTCAAAATGGGCCAAGATCAAACACGCCAAGGGCGCGGCAGATGCCAAGCGCGGGGCGGCCTTTACCAAGATCACCCGTGAGATCACAACAGCGGCGAAGGAAGGCGGCGGGAACCCGGATACGAATCCCCGGTTGAGGACCGCGATGGTCAGGGCCCGCGGGATCAATATGCCCGCGTCCAACGTCGAGAATGCGATCAAAAAGGGGACGGGGGAACTTCCCGGTGTTTCCTATGAGTCGTTCACCTTTGATGCTTATGGCCCAGGGGGGGTGGCCCTTTTTATCGAGGGGTTGACCGACAACAAGAACCGGACGACCGCCGAGGTCCGCAATATCCTGAACAAGAAGAACGGAAGCCTGGCGACCCCGGGAAGCACGGCGTTCTTGTTCGCAAAGAAGGGTGTCATTCTGGTCGAGACCAAGGCCTCCGATGAGTCGGCCCTGATGGACATCGTCCTGGAGGCCGGGGCCGAAGACATGCAGACCAGCGATGAGGACTACGAGGTCACCTGTGATCCCGCTTCCTTCGAAGCGGTCCGCTCCGCCATCGAGGCCAAGGGGATCGCCATGAAGTCCGCCGAGGTCACGATGGTCCCGACGACGACCGTGAAGGTCACCGGGGGGGACGTCAAAGGGGTCCTCGGGCTCATCGAGGCGCTGGAGGATTACGAGGATATCCAGAACGTTTACGCGAACTTTGATATTTCGGATGAGGACATGGCCGCGGCAACGGCCTGACGACCGCTATGGTCATCATGGGGATCGATCCAGGGCTGAAGGCCACGGGTTTCGGGGTCGTTCAGATCGTTCCCGGCGGAAGGGTCGTCCCTCTCGATGCGGGCACGATCGAGCCAAAAGTACGGGATCCTCTGGAGCAAAAGCTCCTCAAGATCCACGAATGCCTGAGAGAGTTGATCCAGGCGCGACGCCCGGACGTCCTTGTTCTTGAAAAATTATACGCCCATCATGCCCATCCGGTGACCGCCTCGATCATGGGGCATGCGCGCGGGATCATTTGTCTGGTTTGCGCTGAGGAGAAGATCCCGCTCGTTGAATACAGTGTCAAGCGCGTGCGCAAGGCGGTCGTGGGGAATGGCAACGCGACCAAAGAGCAGACGCGCCGGGTGGTGGGCCGGATCCTGAAGATCGATCCCGCGGGGCTTTCCCTGGACGCTTCGGATGCCCTGGCGCTGGCCCTGGGGCATGCGTCGATGAAGAGGTTTCTGACATGATCGCACGCTTGAGAGGGAAGGTCGTTGAGCACAAGGATCTCGCCGTCACACTGGATGTCGGCGGGATTTTTTATGAGGTGTTCGTTCCCGTCTCGGTTGCCCGGCGTATCCCGGAGGTCTGTGATGCCCAGGGTTCGGTCACGCTCATTACGCACCATTATCTGCAGATCGGGCCTTCGGCAGGGACGCCGATCCTGGTGGGGTTCCTGAGCGACGTCGAGAAGGATTTCTTTCTTCAGTTCATCTCCGTGTCCGGGATCGGTCCCAAGGCCGCCGTGAAGGCGCTGGACCGCTCGATCGCCGAGATCGCCTCCGCCATCGACCGCGGGGACGTGGCCTTCCTCAAGGGGCTTCCCGGGATCGGGCAGCAGAAGGCCAAGGACATTGTGGCCAAACTGCAGGGCAAGGTCGGTCGCTTCGGGCTCATTCAGGACAAAGGCACAACACAGGATGTCCGTCCGGTCTCTCCGCTTCAGGAAGAGGCCGTTGCGGTCCTGATGCAGTTGCAGTACAGGAAGGTCGAGGCGGAGGACATGGTCCGCAAGGTCTTTGAACGTTCGCCAGGATTGTCGTCGGTAGAGCAGGTCTTGAACGAGATCTATAAGCAGAGGGTCGCCTGATGGATGAGATGCAGAAACAGCACGTGAAGGCCGCAGTGGAGGCGCTTCTTTTTGTGAGCGATCGTCCGGTCACACTTGATCAGATCAAAGGAGCGATCGCTGGCGCAACAGCCGCGGATATCCGCGAGGCCTTGAAGAGTCTTATGGAGGAGTGCAACACGCCGGCCAGGGGTATGACGATCCTCGAGATCGCCGGGGGTTTTCAGATGCTCTCGGCCCAGGGGTGCGCCGGGTATATTCGTGAATTCTACAAGACCCGTCACAAGGAGAAACTGTCGCGTCCGGCGCTCGAGACTTTGGCGATCATCGCCTACAAGCAGCCGGTCTCCCGCACGGATGTGGAGTTGATCCGCGGGGTGAACTCCGATGGGGTCGTGATGCATCTTTTGAACAAGGGGCTCATCAAGATCGCGGGGCGCAAGGAGGTCCCGGGGCGCCCTTATGTCTATGGCACCACGACGCAGTTTCTGGAATATTTTGGTCTGCGGTCCCTGGAGGATCTCCCCAAACTCGAGGAGTTCCCGGCCCTGATGGCCAAGACCCACGAACCGGAAGCCACACCGAACCCGGCCTCCGAAGGGGTTTCGGCTCCTGTCCCGCCGGAGACGGAGCAGACAGCGGGGCCTCAGGAAACAGAGGCGACCTTAGGAAATGTTCCGGAGGATCTTTCGCAGGAGATGGCCCAGGCGCGGACGCGGCTGGATATCGATGAGCTGGAGAAGAATCCCGAGACCATCCCCGGGTTCATGGGCGGGGAGGAGCTGGGGGAGACGAGCGGGCAGTCCCGCATCATGGACGCGGAGAGACCGCAAGGTGAGACCGAGGAGGTTTCCGATGGACCTGAAGACACTGCGCCGGAAGATTGACAGGATCGATACGGGGATCGTGGAGGCCTTGAATGAGAGGGCCCGCATCTCCGTCGAGGTTGGCCAGATCAAATCCGCCCAAAAGGCCGGGATCTATGCGCCCGAGAGAGAGCGGGAGGTGTTCTCCCGCATCAAGGCGCTTAACAAGGGCCCCATGACGGATGCGGCCTTTGAGGCAGTGTACCGGGAGATCATGTCCTCCTCGATCGCGCTGGAAAAGCCCTTGTCGGTGGCCTATCTGGGGGGAGAGGGATCGAACTCCTACACTGCGGCCCGTCGGAAGTTCGGGGCCCAGGCGATCTGTGTGGCGGCCTCCGGCATCGAGGAGGTCTTCCATAAGGTGGAGCATGAGGAGTGCGATCACGGGATCGTGCCGATCGAGAATTCCGTCGAGGGGACGGTGACCCATACCGCGGATGTCCTGACGGATTCCAGCCTTCAGGTCTGTGCGCAGATCACGGTTAAGATCACCCATAACCTGATGGCGAACGGACCGCTGGACAGGATCCGGAAGGTTTACTCGAACCCGCAGGTCCTGGGGCAGTGCCGGAATTGGCTTCTGGCCAATCTTCCACCGGATAAGGTGGCGCAGGTGAGCGTGGCCGCGACGACCGATGCGGCCCGCATCGCGGTAACGGAGAAGGGATCGTCCGCGATCGCCCCCATCGACTGCGCGCGCATCTACGGGCTCAAGGTCCTCAAGACCAATATCCAGGATATCGCGCATAACTCGACACGGTTCTTTGTGATCGGTCCTTCGGATTCCCGCCCGACGGGGAATGACAGGACTTCGATCGTGTTCTCGATCAAGGACCGGCCCGGGGTGCTCTATGCGATGCTGGCGCCCTTCGCCAAGAACGGGATCAACCTCACAAAGATCGAGTCGCGTCCGATCAAGAAGAAGGCGTGGGATTACTATTTCTTCGTGGACCTCGTGGGTCATCGCGAGGAGACAAAGGTCAAGAATGCCCTCAAGAAACTGGAGGGTATGTGCAAGTTCCTGAAAGTGCTGGGATCGTACCCGGCGTAAGAAGACCACGGGTGCCTTATGAATATTAAACCGAACAAGAATATCCTTAAACTTCAGCCCTATGTTCCGGGAAAGCCCATCGAAGAGGTCAAGCGGGAGCTGGGTCTTTCGAGCGTCATCAAGCTGGCCTCGAATGAGAATCCTTACGGTCCCTCTTTGAAGGTCCAGAAAGCGATCGCGAAGGCCGCGCGGGACCTGAACCGGTACCCCGACGGGGCCTGCTTCGAGCTCCGGCAGAAGCTCGCGAAGCGTCTCAAGGTGAGGCCTGACCAGCTGGTCTTTGGCTGCGGTTCGGACGAGGTGATCGTGATGGCCATCCGGGCGTTCGTGGAACCCGGAGATGAGGTCGTGATCGCCAAGCCGTCGTTTTTGGTCTATCGTCTGGCCGCGATCTCAGCAGGCGCCAGGGTGAAGGAGGTCCCGCTTCAGGGACTGCGCTATGATCTTGCGGCCATGAAAAAGGCCGTAACCCGTCGGACAAAGGTCATTTTTATCGGCAATCCTGATAATCCTTCGGGCCTTTATGTCGCGAAGAAAGAAATGGCAGCCTTTCTCAAGGACATCCCGGATACCGTCCTTGTCTTTTTTGATGAGGCCTACTATGAGTTTGTGGAAGGGAAGGACTATCCGGACAGCCTCGCCCTTCTCAAAAAACGAAAGAACATCGTGATCACGCGGACCTTTTCGAAGATCTACGCCCTTGCGGGGGCGCGCATCGGTTACGGGATCGCGACTCCCGAGGTCGCAGCGATCCTGGACCGCGCGCGGGAGCCCTTCAACGTGACCTCGCTCGCGCAGGCTGCGGCGATCGCGGCCCTCGATGACGAGGCCTATTATCGCCGGATCCTCCGGGAGTTGTCCCAAGAGCGTGAGCGCGTCTGCAAGGCCCTTCAAAAGATGGGGGTCGCTTTCAGCAAGGGGTGTACGAATTTTATCCAGGTTCATCTGCCCCAAGACAGCCGTGTCGTGGCGGCGGCGCTCCTGAAGAAAGGTGTCATTGTCCGTGACATGAATGTCTGGGGCCTGACGAATTATATCCGCGTCACGATCGGGACCCCGTCGGAGAACAAGAGGTTTCTCAAAGCGCTAAAAGAGGTCTTATGATCGTTGTTCTGAAGAAAGAGGCGACCGAGGCCGAGATCCGTCATATTGAACAGAAGGCGGCGGCCCTGGGTCTCAAATCCCACATCTCCCGCGGAGAGGAGAGGACCGTTATCGGATTCATCGGTCCCGAGGACAAGCTCCAGATGATCCCTCTTGAGATCTTTCCGGGGGTGGAGCAGGTGATCCCGGTCCTGGCGCCGTATCGTCTGGTCTCGCGCGAGTTTAGGCCGCAGGACTCGCTGGTCCGGATCAAAGAGGGCGTCGTCGCCGGAGGCAAGAAACTTTTGATCATCGCCGGGCCCTGTTCCATTGAGGGACCCGAGATGCTTCTGTCGATCGCCAGGAGGGTCAAGGTGGCGGGGGCCACCGTGCTCCGCGGAGGGGCCTTCAAGCCGCGGACGTCCCCTTACGACTTCCAGGGTCTGGGGGAGGAGGGCTTGAGGATCCTCAAGTCCGTCGGAGATGAAGCCGGCATGGCGACCGTCACCGAGGTCATGGACCCGCGCGATGTGGCGCTTGTGGCGCGTTACGCCGACATGTTCCAGATCGGCGCACGCAACATGCAGAACTTCACCCTTCTCAAGGAGGTCGGACAGGCCCGCAAGCCGGTGCTCTTGAAGAGGGGCCCCTGCGCGACCGTCAAGGAATGGCTCATGTCGGCGGAGTACATTCTCTCCCAGGGGAACTTCGATGTGGTGCTTTGTGAGCGCGGGATCAGGACCTTTGAGACCGAGACCCGCAATACGCTCGACATCAACGCTGTTCCCGCGGTCAAGATGCGGTCCCATCTCCCGGTCATCATCGACCCGAGCCACGGCACGGGCCGATGGGGTCTGGTGACTCCGATCGCCCGCGCGGGGGTCGCGGCCGGGGCGGATGGGCTTGCGATCGAGGTGCATGAGGCGCCCGAAGAGGCTGTCTCCGACGGAGCGCAGTCGCTTCTTCCGAGAAAATTTGAGGCCATGATGGCCGACATCCGGCGCGTGGCGTTGGCTGTCAACAGAGAGGTATAAGGTATGGTGTTCAATCGGACGCTCTTTCGTCAGGTCGCGATCATCGGGACGGGTCTCGTCGGCGGATCCATCGGGATCGCGATGAGGAAGGGGAAGCTCGCCGGCAAGGTCATCGGCTGCGCGCGGCACGAGGCCACCCTCAAGACCGCGGAGGTGATCGGCGCCATCGACGCCGGGACGACAAGTCTCCAGAAGGCGGTGTATGGCGCGGACCTGGTTATCCTCGCGGCCCCGGTCCAGGTCATCATGGACCAGATCAAGGAAGTGGGACGGTACCTCCGCCGGGGAACGATCGTGACCGATGTGGGGAGCAGCAAGGTGGCGGTGGTGGACCTGGCGCACAAGCATTTTCCCGAACATGTCTTTTTTGTGGGATCCCATCCCATGGCCGGCTCTGAAAAGAGCGGCATTCAGCATGCCCGGGCCGACCTGCTGAAGGGGGCCTCATGTCTCATGACCCCGACGGAGAAGACGAACCGGCAGGCGCGGGACAAGGTGCGGCAGCTTTGGGAGAAACTGGAAATGACCGTTCAGTCCCTGGCGCCGGCCCAGCACGACCAGATCATGGCGCAGGTGAGCCATCTGCCGCATGTGGTCGCCTTTGCCCTCATGCACAGCATTCAGGAAGATGCGCTCTGCTACGCCTCGACGGGGCTCAAGGACACGACCCGGATCGCGGCCTCCTGTCCGCGGATGTGGACCGATATCAGCCTGTCCAATTCACGGGACCTTCTCAAGGCGATCGACGAGATGGTCCGCAACCTTTCGGAGTTTCGGAAAGACCTCATCGAAAAGGATGCCTCGGCCCTGGAGCAGTTCGTGGCCAAGGCGAACGTACGCCGCGCAAAGCTGGAGGGCAAGTGATGGGGCATCTCGTGATCGCGGTCGACGGGCCCGCCGGAGCGGGGAAGAGCACGGTGGCCAAGCGTCTGGCGAAGCGTCTGGGACTCGGCTTCATGGACACGGGCGCCATGTATCGGGCGCTCACCTTGAAGGCCCTTCGCCGGGGAACGAAGCTCGAGGATGCCGAGGCGCTCGTGGCGCTCGCCCATGAGACCGCGATCGACCTTGTGGATGAGGCGGGGAGGCCCCTCAAGGTTCTTCTCGACGGGGAGGATGTGTCGGACGCCATCCGCACCCCGGAGGTCACAAACAATACCTTTTATATTGCGCGCACGCCCGGGGTCCGCGCGGTGATGGTCGAGTGGCAGCGTCGGATGGGGGAGAAGCAGTCTCTCGTCGGAGACGGGCGCGACCTGGGGACCGTGGTGTTCCCGAACGCGGCTTTCAAGTTCTATCTGGATGCCGACTTCGATGTCCGCTGCCAGAGGAGGATCGACGAGCTTCGGGCCAAGGGGGTAGCGGTCGATGAGGCCGCGCTCAAGAGGGACCTGGCCGAGCGCGATCACGCGGATTTTACCCGGAAGGTCGGCCCGCTCAAGAAGGCGGAAGATGCCATTATCATTGACTCCACGAACATGACGATCGACGAGGTCGTGGAGGCGCTGGTTCAACATATTCATAAGCAAAAATAAGGAGGTTGCTTCGGCCCTCTGAGTGAGCGTGGCGAGCGAAGCAATCCCCTCTTTCCCCATGGACCAATCTCTTATCCGTAACTTTTCCATCATCGCGCATATTGACCACGGCAAGTCGACCCTGGCCGACCGGCTCATGCTTTTTACCGGTGCCATCGACGAGCGACGGTTCAAGAACCAGCTTCTGGATGATATGGACCTTGAGCGCGAGCGCGGGATCACCATCAAGGCCTCCGCGGTGCGGCTCACCTACAAGGCCAAAGACGGGAAGGAGTATCTCTTTAATCTCATCGACACGCCGGGACACGTGGACTTCACCTATGAGGTGGAGAAATCCCTCAAGGCCTGCGAGGGCGCGCTGTTGATCGTGGATGCGACGCAGGGGGTCGAGTCGCAGACGGTCGCGAATTACTATCTTGCCATCAACAACAATCTCGAGATCCTTCCTGTGATCAACAAGATCGACGTGGCCTCGGTGGACCTGGCGGGCCCCCTCCATCAGGTCCAGGATGTCTTCAAGTTCAAGGAGGAGGATATCCAGAAGGTCTCGGCCAAGGAGGGCACGAACATCGACCTTCTTTTTGAGAAGATCGTGTCCTTCATTCCCTCTCCAGAGGGCGAGGAGACCAGGCCTCTCAAGGCCCTTGTCTTTGACATGAAGTACGACGTGTACAAGGGGATCATCATTTTCGTGCGGATCTTTGACGGGTCTCTTTCCGAGGGACAGCGCATCCGGATGATGCACACGGGCCGTGAGTTTACCGTCGAGGAACTTGGTGTTTACACGCCGTTCCAGGAGCGCGTGAAGAATCTGGGGCCCGGCGAGGTCGGATATCTGACATGCAACGTTCGCGATCCCCACGAGGTGAGGGTGGGGGACACCATTACGCTCGTCGAGTCCCCGTGTCAGGCGCCGCTCGAGGGGTACCGGCAGCTCAAGCCGCTCGTCTTCTGCGGGGTGTATCCGGTGACCGCGGACCAGTACATGGACCTTCGCGAGGCCATCGACAAATTGCGTCTGAGCGATCCGAGTTTCACCTATGAGCCCGAGACCTCGCAGTCGTTCGGCCACGGGTTCCGCTGCGGGTTCTTGGGGCTTCTTCATATGGAGGTCGTTCAGGAACGGCTCGAGCGCGAGTTCAATCTGAGCCTGGTCCTCACGACCCCGAACGTCGGGTACCGTTATGAGAAGAAGGACGGGACTCTTGTGGACATCGAGAACCCGTCGGAACTTCCGAATCCTTCCGAGATCAAGAGCATCGAGGAACCGTATCTGAAGGTGTCGGTCTTCACGCCTGTGACCGCGATGGACGCGGTGATGGCGCTCGCCAAGAAAAAGCGCGGGGTCTATGTGAAGAGCGAGTTCGTCTCCGACCGCATGCGGGTGGTCTACGAGATCCCGCTTGCCGAGGTCATCGTGGATTTCAATGATCTCATCAAGTCCGCGACCCGCGGTTACGGATCGATCGACTATGAGTTCTGCGGATACAGAACGGCGCTCATCACCAAGATGGACATCCTGATCAACGACGAGATCTCGGACGCTTTCTCGTGCCTTGTCCATCGCGAGCATGCCTATGAGAAGGGGTCGGCCCTCTGCGACAAGCTGAAGGAGCTGATCCCCCCGCAGCTTTTCGAGATCCGCATCCAGGCGGCCTGCGACGGGCGGATCATCGCGGCGTCGCGTGTCAAGTCCATGGGGAAGAACGTGACGGCCAAATGTTATGGCGGCGATATCAGTCGCAAACGCAAGCTGTGGGAGAAGCAGAAGGAAGGCAAGAAGAAGCTCAAGCAGATCGGCAAGGTGGAGATCCCCCAGGAGGCGTTCTTCGCCGCGCTCAAGATATGATAATTAGGGACTGTCCCTAATTAAAAGAAAGGGCCTCATGACAGAAGATCCATCCAAGACAATATGCGCCGCGGGAAGTGACTGCTGGATCGACAAGGTGTGGTCGGCGGTGACCCTCCTCTTTGGCTATCCCTTCGCCGTGATCCAGATCCTCACCGAAAAGATGTCGCCGCGGACGCTCAAGACGGACCTTCTCTCGCCGGAGGGAAAGCGCCTCGCGCGCGAGTGGGGGGATTCTTTGATCGTGGCGTTCCTTTTGGCCATGGTCATCCGGACCTTCCTTTTCCAGCCCTTCAAGATCCCGTCGGGCTCCATGCGTATGACCCTCGTCGAGGGGGACCGGCTCTTTGTGAACAAACTGCAGTACGGGCCGCTGGTACCCTTTACGCATTACCGGATCCCCGGCTTCACGCGTCCCCAGCGCGGGGATGTGATCGTGTTCCGGTATCCGGTCACGCGAGACAAGGATTTCATCAAGCGTCTCATCGCCTTCGGAGGCGAGAGCGTGGAGATCAAGGATGGGACCATTTACATCAACGGTGATCCCGTCGAGGATCCTCGGATCAAGGGGCGGACCTATTACAACGCGGGTCCTTACGGGGCCTTGGGCCGCAAGGTCACGGTGCCCGAAGGCCATTTTTTTGTCCTCGGGGACAACAGCGCCTCGAGCCATGACAGCCGTTACTGGGGTTTTGTTCCGGAATATCTGTTGATCGGAAAGGCCGAGAGCCTGTTCTGGCCGGCGAGGAGGATCGGGTGGATCAAATAAAGGGACAGGGGACAGGGGAGAGGGGACAGGGAAGAGCCTTGAGAAAAAAGGGGTTTTCTTTCTGTGTTCTTTTTTCTTTTCTCCTTGTCCCTTTTTTCTCCGGCTGCGCGACGACGCGCTCCTCCGCCGCCGTCACTCCGACGGACCGGGGTCTTCAGGCCGTTGCGGTCGATATCTACCAGAACCGCGAATCCCGTTCTGCCGCTGAGAAGATCCTCGGGGTGGGGTACAAGAAACCCGTCATGAAATATTCTCCTGCCACGGGAAAACATTACAGCGGAGATCTGGAGTTTGATCCCGAGACGGGAGTGAGGCTGGAGGTTGTGCCCGAGTGAGTTGAGTGTTTAAAAGGGCGCTCGACGCGGGGCCCGGACCTTTTTTGTGCCTTCTGTCTTTGCTCGTGTTCAGAGCCTAGCGGGTAGTGCCTTATTGAAGGGATATTTATGTCCATCTTTCTTCTTCTCCTCACCGCCGTCCTCAGTTATCTCATCGGTGCCATTCCCACGGCCTTTATTTTCGGCAAGGTCTTTCGGGGGATCGATATCCGCGAGCACGGTTCGAAGAACATCGGGGC
>JAAYZZ010000099.1 GCA_012514595.1 Elusimicrobiota bacterium | reverse complement strand
GTCTTTGTCCTGATCCAGTATAAATCCTTCTCTCTGCAGAAACATATTCTCTCGGGATGGGATATCGTCTCGACCCAGCTGGGCGAGTTCATTGATATCATCCCGGCCCAGCAGCGTCTGGGCAGCGACTGGTACAAGGGAACGGCGGATGCGATCTTTCAGAACATCTATGCCATCAACGATCACAATGCGGAACTTGTGCTGATCCTCGCCGGGGACCATCTCTACAAGATGGATTATCAGAAAATGATCGAGGCCCATTTATCTGCGAAGGCCGATGTCACCGTGGCGTGTATCCGGATGCCGAAAGAAGAGTCCCCGCATTTCGGGGTCATTGAGGCGGACCACGAGCATTTGATCCGCGGATTCCAGGAAAAGCCCCGAACGCCGCGGACGCTTCCGGGGGATCCGACGAAGATCTTCGCCTCGATGGGGATCTATCTCTTCAACCGCAAGACCCTGGTCGAGGAGCTGACGCGGGATGCCGCCATAGAGGGATCGGGTCATGATTTCGGAAAGAACATTCTTCCGCAGATGCTGGCCGGGGAGAAGAGGATCCTTGCCTACGATTTTCATGAGCAGTCGGATTATTGGCGCGATATCGGGACGCGGGACGCCTATTACGAGGCCAATATGGACCTGGTCAGCGCCAAACCGCCGTTCGATCTGTATGACAAGAGCTGGCCGCTGAGGACGTACTATTCGCACTATCCGCCGGTCATGATGCGCACCGCCGAGGACCGCAGCGGCCAGATGCAGGGGATCGTCATTGATTCCATTCTCTCTCCCGGATGTATCATCGAGGGAGGGCGCGTCGAGCGCTCTGTTCTTTCGCCGCAGGTTATGGTCAAAAGAGGTGCCGAGGTCCTGGATTCCGTGATCATGGACGGAGGCGTCATTGGGGAAGGGGCCAAGATCAAGGGCGCCATCATTGACAAGCAGGTCGTGATCCCGCCGGGGGAGATGATCGGATATGATCTGGACAAGGACCGGCAGCGTTTCGCGGTGACCAAGTCGGGCATTGTGATCGTGCCCAAGAAGACCGCGATCTCGGTCGAGGATTAACCGTTCGCAAAGGAGGAGGGATGATCGTTCATCCCAAGATCAGAGGGTTCATTTGTACGACAGCGCATCCGGTCGGTTGCGCGCGTAGTGTCGAGGAGCAGATCCGTCACGTTGAGTCAAAAGGGACCGTTGCGAACGGCCCCAAGAAGGTCCTTGTGATCGGAGCTTCGACCGGCTACGGGCTGGCCTCCCGGATCATGGCGGCCTTTGGGTCGGGTGCGGCGACGCTCGGGGTCTTCTTTGAGAGGCCTTCCGACGGAAAAAGGACCGCGACGGCCGGATGGTACAATAATCAGGCCTTCGAGAAGGCGGCCCATGCGAAGGGTCTTTATGCCCGCAGTCTGAATGGCGATGCCTTTTCCGATGACATGAAGCATCAGGTCGCGGATGCGATCCGCCAGGATCTGGGGCAGGTGGACCTGGTGGTCTACAGCCTGGCCTCTCCCCGCAGGACCCATCCCAAGACGGGGGAGACCTTCCGTTCGGCCCTGAAACCGATCGTCGGGAACTACACCAACAAGTCTTTCGATTTTGACAAGGACGAGGTCATCAGCGTGACGCTGGAACAGGCCGCGCCTCAAGAGGTCAAGGACACCATCGCGGTCATGGGAGGCGAGGACTGGGAGATGTGGATCGATCATCTCAAGTCCGCGGAGGTCCTGGCCCCCGGCTGTCTCACGGTGGCCTATTCCTATATCGGTCCCCGGGTCACCCAGCCGATCTATCGGCAGGGCACGATCGGGGCTGCCAAGGACGATCTCGAGAAGACCGCCAAGAAGCTTGATGGAAAAATGGCCGCTATCGGAGGGCGGGCCCTGGTCGCGGTGAACAAGGCCCTGGTCACGCAGGCGAGTTCCGCGATCCCCTTCATTTCCCTTTATATCGTTCTTCTGATGAAGGTCATGCGCGAGAAGGGGATCCATGAGGGGTGCATCGAGCAGATCGTCCGCCTTTTCCACGACCGGCTCTATGGCCGTTCGCTTCAGGACGTTCCCGTCGATGAAGAGGGGCGTATCCGCATCGACGATTGGGAGATGCGTTCGGATGTCCAGGCGGAGGTCGAGAAGATGTGGGACAGCGTCACGACAGAGAACGCGAACCAGTTCGGCGGTGTTGACGCCTATCATCGCGAGTTCTTGCGCCTGTTCGGGTTCGGATTCCCGGATGTCGATTATGATGCGGACGTGGAGATCTGAGCCGCGCTCTTGTGGAATCCGCGCAAGCGAATGTTGAAGGATGTCATATCTTGTCAAGAACCCTCTGGTAATGCTCCGGATTGCCAGGGGGTTCTTCTTTTTCTTCGCGTTCAAAAAAGACAAACTTTTCTTGACCCTCTGGCGTGCCTCCAGTAAATTATCAATCACAAGCCCAAGATGTCGTGTGTTCCGCCCCAGAAATGCCGAGGTGTTGTTATGACAGACAAGCGATCCGATTTTGAGCTCGTCGGCAATCTTATGACCATTGACGAGGTCGCGGACTATCTGCGCGTCAAGAAGCGCACGGTCTACGACTGGGTCAAGAAGGGGAAGATCCCCGCAGTGAAGACCGTGGGTCTGTGGCGGTTCCGCCGTGAACGCATCGATCAGTGGCTTGAGGCCGAGACCCCGGAGAATTCGTCCATCCAGGGATAGCGATGTACTTCAAACGTCTCGAAATATTCGGGTTTAAGTCCTTCGGGGACCGGACCATCCTCAATTTCGAACCCGGCATCACCGCGATTGTCGGCCCCAACGGGTGCGGCAAGAGCAACGTCTTTGATGCCATCCGCTGGGTCCTTGGCGAGCAGAGTGCCAAGCAGCTGCGCGGATCAGGGATGGAGGACGTGATCTTTAACGGGACCGACACCAAGCTCGCCCTGGGCTTTGCCGAGGTCTCGGTCACCTTTGATAATTCTTCCCGCACTCTCGCGGTGGACCGCGACGAGGTCGTCATCACCCGCCGTCTCTTCCGTTCCGGTGAGAGCGAATATCTGATCAACAAGGAAACCTCCCGGCTCAAGGACATCACGGAGCTCTTCATGGGCACCGGTGTCGGGGCAGAGGCCTATTCGCTCGTCCAGCAGGGGAAGGTGGACCTCGTCGTCAGCGCCAAACCCGAAGAGCGACGGATCATTTTCGACGAGGCGGCCGGGATCACCAAATACAAGGCCAAGAAGCGCGAGGCGCAGAACAAGCTGGAGGAGACCACCGGCAACCTCCTGCGGTTGAATGATATTGTGGTTGAGGTCAAGCGCCAGATCGCTACCGTCGAACGTCAGGCCCAGAAGGCCCAGCGTTACAAGGAAGAGTTCGAGAAGCTGAAGGGGATGGAGCAGGTCTATGCCCTTCATCAGTTGCGGGAGATGGCCTCTGAACGCGAGGGGATCGAGGCGTTCCTGCGGGATGTCCAGTCGCGCGAGAACGACCGGACCCGGGACCTCGAAGAGTTCCGGGCGGTGATCGAGCGGGACTCGCTTCTTCAGGAGGATCTGGAGATCAAGATCCGTGAGGCCCGCGAGGAGGCGCTCCGCATCGACAACCAGATCGAGCTCAACAGCCGCCAGATCGGGTTCAACGAGGAACGGCTCGAGAACATCGTCCAGTCCGAGGCGCGGATCTCGGAGCAGAAGAAGGCTCTTGTTGAGAAATGCCGGGTCGTCCAGGAGAAGATCGTTGAGATCGACCGGATGCTCGGGACGGTCAAGACCGAGATGGACCAGGCCCGTCAGGACCTCGAGGGTCGTCACGGGATCCTGTCGGGGATCTCTGCGGTCCTGGAGGACGGACAGCGGGCCATCGCGGATCAGGAGCAGGAGGTCCTTCGTTGTTCCTCCCGTCAGGTCGAGATCCGCAATCAGCTGACCGAGACCATCAAGGAATCCCAGGGGCATATTGGCCGTCGGAGGCGTCTGGATATCGAGCAGGTGAAGGCCCTGGCGGCGAAGGAAGCGGCGGAGCGCAAGATCGAAGGGATCTCTCAGGGCATGGCCGAGGTGAACGCCAGACGGAACGCGCTTCTGGAGACCCTCGACCGAGAGAAGGCCTGGCTGGCCCAGGGACACGAGGATCTGAAGGCTTTGGAGCTGGCGCTCGACAAGCTTGAGAAACGGAAATTCTTTCTTATTTCGCAGAAAGATTTCATCGAGAAGATGGAGGTCCAGGACCGGGATGCCGCGGTCGCGGGGACGGAGTTCCGGTTCCTTTCTCCCGTCGCGCCGGTCACAGGGCAGGGCGGTCTCATCGGCCGGATCAAGCAGGTGGTCGCCCTTGAGGGGGCCCGCATCGACGAGGCCCGTCGTCAATTTCCCGGGAGCACTGCAGAGACTTTTTACGAGATCATCTGTGAGTCCAAGTATATCGATCTGGACCCCCAGTCTTTGGCCTCCCAGATCGAGGGGATCGAGCGGGAGTCTGCGGACCTTCTCTCGCGGCGCGAGGTGAAGACCGCGGAGATCAATGACCGTTCCCAGATCATGGCCCGGGTCCAGGCGGACATTCACGCCGAGGACAAGAGACTTTTTGCCTTTGAGGCCCAGAAGGGGGATGCGGGGCTTGAGGTCCAGAAGGTGTCCGAGGAACTGGAGTCGGTCCTGTTCGAGAT
>JAAYZZ010000098.1 GCA_012514595.1 Elusimicrobiota bacterium | reverse complement strand
TTCTACGATGCGGTCGAGAATCCCAAGGGATACCCCAAGGACTGGATGCCGGATGCCGAGGCGGTGCTTCACTCCAAGGAATTCTGGGAGATCTTCCGCGCCTGCATGAGCAAGCTTCCGGAGCGCACCGCCAGTGCCTTCTCCATGCGTGAGCTGGACGGGATGGACACGGGGGAGATCTGTAAGGAACTGGGCATCACGGCTACGAATCTCTGGGTCATTTTACACAGGGCGCGTCTGCAGCTTCGGGCGTGCCTCGAACAGAACTGGTTCAAGGCGTCATGACAATACCATCCAATTGGGAAGAGGAAACAAGGCTCCCGCTTTTCACATCGTGCAAGCAGGCCGCCCGTCTTGTCTCGATCTCGATCGAACGCCGGTTGACCCTTCGGGAGCTCATCACGATGCGGGTCCATCTTCTCATGTGCCGAACCTGTTCGCGCTACCGCCGTCAGATCATGTCTCTCCGCCGGATCTTTCTTCGTCATACCGAGATCCTTGACAATGTTCCCCCAAGCCCCAACGACACCCTCGCCCCTGATGTGAAGGCCCGCATCAGGTCCTGCCTTCGCGATCAGGTCTGAATATCCCGTTTGATATTTATATTTACCCCTATTCAATTGACACCGGCCTTTTTTGGGCATATAAAAAATTCAAGGACAGGAGGGTTTTTATGAGAAAGATTCTGTGTGTTCTGTGTGTTTTTGGGTTTGTGGGTTCCGCATCTTTGGTTCAGGCGGCGCCTGATCTTGAGGCTGGGAAAGGGGATCTGGCCGTTGAGAACATCTGCCGGGGCACCACCGGTGAGGTTGTCCAGAAGACGTTCCATCCCAACGGGAGCCTTCATGTCAAGGCGTACTGCAAGGACGGGGTGTTCCACGGGACCCTTAAGAAGTATCATCCGAATGCCAAGATCCAGATGAAGGCAGTACGAGAACGGGAGTTTGAGCGGCACGGTCAAGATCCATGATGCCAACGGGTCCCTTGTTTACCGGGATGAGTATGACAAGGGGGTCCGCAAGGCCCACATGAAATACAACGCCAGCGGCGAGCTTGTTCCCGCTTCCTGAAAGGACCCATGGCCCGAATCCTGATCGTGGATGACGATCCTGTTGTGGTCCGTCTGGTCCAGGAGGTCCTGACCAATGAAGGTCACGAGGTCGCGACCGCTTCCGACGGGCTCGATGCCATGGTCCGGGTCCAGAAAGATCTTCCTGATCTGATCGTCCTCGATGTGATGATGCCGGAGCTCAACGGTTTCGATGTCTGTCACAAGATCAAGTTCAACGATCAGACCAAGCATGTCCCGATCCTTCTTCTGACATCCCGGGATCAGGACCTCGATCCCCGCCTGGGAAAAGTCATGGGTATCGATTATCTTCACAAACCATGCTCCGCGCGGGACCTTGTCGTGCGGGTGAAAGCCCTTTTACGTTCGGGGGAGTGATCCTGCGAGGAGTTTTTTCCTATGCGACGTGTCATCTTTTCTTGTTTCCTTCTGATCCTTTCCTGTCTGGCAGGGAGGGCCGAGGAGGCGCCTTTCCGTATCTACAATGCGGATGTGGACAAATACGCCTTCACGAAGGCTTTTATCATGAGCCTGGGGGCGTATCGTCGGGTGGATGAGCGCCTTGAGAAAGAGGGACGTCTGGTCGCCTCCGACCTGGCCGAGCTGGATGTCATCAGCGCGTTCATTGACGGCCGGACCAAGGACAATACCGAGATCCGTATCGCCAAAAACTATCTGCCGCGTTTTTCTTCCTCCCGTAACGGCCTTGTCCGAAAGATCGTGAAGACCCTGACCGAGGCCTATGACCGTCTCCTGGCCAAGAGCATGGAGGAACGGGAGCTCTGGCAGCTTTTTTACGGATACAAGGCCCAAGGTCATCCGGCGGACCTGGATGAGAAGACGTTCCTCGACGGACAGATCGTTCTGGCCAGTGAGAGGAAGGCTGCGGCCCGCGGGGTCCTGGAGGCCGCCATGCTTTTTCGCACGCTTTTATTGAGCGCCCGGGACTGCGAGGACCCGACCTGTCGTCGCCTTGCGTTGACCGCCGCAGAACGGAAGAAGCTGGTCGAACGTCTTGATGAGTTCGCGCGGGACCAGACCGCCTGGGGGGCCCGCCAGGGACAGAGCACGCTCAAGGCCGCGATCGCGGCCCTTCGGGAGGTCCTCGAGGATCCCCTCTATCGCAGCGTTGACGAGTGACACGTCTCTCCGTGAGTGACCCCTCCGGGCCTTTTGATCATTTCCGGGAGCCTTCGCCATGAAGGAGCAGTCCACCCAGAGCCCTTTTCCATCCCCCGAGGTCTGTGTTGTCGAGGCCTCGGCCGGGACAGGCAAGACCTTTCATCTCGCCCGGAGATATGTGCGTCTTTTGTTGGCCTTGTCCCTGAACCGCTCCGAGGTCCCTCTTCACACGATCGTGGCCCTTACTTTTACGAATAAGGCGGCCTTTGAGATGAAGGAGAGGATCCTGACCTTTCTCAAGGAGATCGCGCTCGGCCTGATGCCCCCCCGGAGGTATGAGGAGATCCTGGGCGGGATCCCTTGCTCCAGAGAGGAAGCGGCCGCTGCGGCCCATCGGGTTCTTGCCATCATTATCCGTCGGTATCACTTCTTCCAGGTCTCCACGATCGACAAGTTCATCAATACGCTTCTGACGAGCTCCGCCTTTCAGCTGGGACTGACCTCCCGTTTCCGCATTCGTACCGATCCGGCTCGGGATATGGCGCTCGCGCTCGACGGGGTTATTTTTGAGGCCGAGCGGGATCCGGATATCCGCCGGGTCTTCGATGATCTTCTGACGAGCATGCTTTTGGTCGAATCGCGTGTGCGCTGGCTCCCGAAGGAGACGATCCTGAAGGCGGTGATCGATCTTTTCCGGCAGTATACGACGCACGGCCGGCCGTTCGTGAAGGGCGGGGTGAGTCCTCGCGAGATCGTGCGTTTCAAGCGGCAGGTCCTTGAGAATGTGCGGGCCTTTGCCGCCGACCTGCCCGAAGGGATCCAGGCCAGGGCGGCCGCGGGTATTCAGAGGTTCGCGGATGCCCAGAGGGAGGCCTTCAGTCTTTCGGGAGACATCTCGACGTATTTTCAGCCGGGCAAGGAGATCATGAAAAAGGGGCAGCGGATGACCCCCGCCCAGGAGGCGCTCTGGGAGAAGGTGGTTTCCGGAATGGTCGGGGCCGCGGCCCTCGAGGTCCAGCATCTCTACGATCCGTATCTGGCGGTCTTTGACCTCGTGCGGGAGAGGCTGGAGGCGGCCTGCCGCCGGGAGGACGTGGTCTTTCTCTCGGAGCTGAATACCAAGGCGCGCCGGGTGTATGAAGAGGGCATCGCCCCCGAGGAACTGTATTACCGTCTTTCGATGCGCTGTGAGCATTATCTCCTTGATGAGTTCCAGGATACGAGCCTCCTGCAGTGGGAGAACCTTCGTCTTCTTCCCGAGGACGCCCTCGCGCGCGGGGGGACCCTCTTTTACGTCGGGGACAAGAAACAGGCGATCTATTCCTTCCGGGGCGGGGATACGCGCCTGTTCGATGATGTGCGTCGGCGGTTCCTCGATCCCGGGTATCATCCCCAGACCGTTCTTCTCTCGCGCAACTGGAGAAGTCTTCGGGCGATCGTGGAGTTCAACAACGCGGTCTTTGCCCTGGACAACCTGAAGCGGGCGCTTCTTGTCACGGACAAGGACGGGAAAAGACGTCTTCCGACGAGGGAGAAGGACATCGAGGAACTTGAAAGGGTCTACGGGAGCGCCCGGCAGGAGACCGTCCCCGGCGCGGCCGAAGGCTGTGTGAGGTTCGAGGTCCTCTCCGGGACACGAAAGGAAGAGGTCGTCGCGGCATCCCGCACGCGTGTCATTCCGCTCCTCAAGGAGTTGCGGACGCGTTTCCATTGGCGGGAGATGGTGCTTCTGGTCCGGGAGAACAGCGAGGTGGAGGAGGTCTCGCGTTGGCTCATGGAGGAGGATATCCCCCTCGCCTCCGAGAGAACGCTCGATATCCGCGAACATCGTGTGGTCCGTGAGGTCCTGGCCTTTTTGAGGTTCCTGGCCTCTCCTATCGACGATGCCTCCTTTGTTGCATTCGTCCTCGGGGATTGTTTTCTCCTCGCCTCTGGACTGCAAAGAGAGGAGGTCGAGCGGACCTTTCTTTCCGGAGCGAATATCGGGAGGTCCGGGGCCTGTTACACCATGTTCCGGGACCGGTTCCCAGGGGCCTGGGACCGCTTTATCGGCGAGTTTTTCCGGACCGTGGGGCTTTATCCTCTATATGAGACTATTGTCAGCTTTTTGAACAGACTGGAGGTGCTGGAGAGGTTCCCGGATTCCAGGGGATTTTTAATGCGGCTTCTGGATCTGGTCAAGGCGTCCGAGGAGGAGGGCCCCGGGCTCGATGATTTTCTCGCGTTCTTTGACCGGATCGAGGGGGAAAGTCTTTATGTTGATGTTCCGTCGGCGGATGCGGTCTGTGTCATGACGGTCCACAAGGCCAAGGGGCTTGAGTTCCCTGTGGTGGTCCTGCCGCTGGCCTCGATGAAGACCGCCGCGCGCGGCCGTTCGGGCGAGGGGGTCACGAATTATGTGTTGAGGGCCCGCGAGGAGGGGATCGCGCTCTATCATTGCCATCAGGCGCATGCCGCGTATCTGCCTTTCGCCGATGAGCTTTTGACCGAGGAGAAGATGGCGCATGTCTTCTCGGAGCTGAACAACATGTACGTGGCCCTCACCCGGGCCTCCTGCGAGATGTACGGGTTCGTCGTCCCGCATACCCGGGCGCAGTATGATCTTTTCCTGGACCTGCTCCCGCAGGAGAACTGCATGATGGGCGCCCCGCTCCCGGAGGCTCCGGCCCGTCGGGGATCGGAGTTGGTCGAGGACGTGGTCCTGCCGCCCGCGGCCTGCCGGGACTGGCTGGGGTTCCTGCGGGAGGGATTCTCCTCGTCGCGTTCTTCCGGACGGGTCGAGCGTGAGGAGGGGGTGGCCCTTCATGCGGTCCTGGCCGGGATCGGCGCGCTCTCGGAGCCGTCATGGGGCGAACAGGTCGCATCCGCTGTCAGGGCCGTTGAGGGAGAAAGGGATCTCCCCGACGGGATCCTGGACAGGGTCCGGGCGTTTGTGTCCTCGGGAGGTGTCCGTCCGTTCTTTTTTCTGGAGGGGGGAGAGGTGTTCACGGAAAAGGAATTCGTGGACCGAACGGGCCGGGTCCGCCGGATGGACCGTGTGATCGTGACCGCCGGGGAGGTCCGGGTCGTTGATTTCAAGAGAGAGGCCATGACCCCGGAGGCGGAGGCGCAGATGCAGGCGTATCGGGAGATCCTGAAAGAGGTCTTTCCCGGCCGGAGGGTCCGGGGCTTTCTCATCCGTTTGAGGGATGGACATGTGGAGGAACGCCCGTGGGAGGTGTGATCACCATTGACATGACCCGGGATTTTATCGAGGGCTTGAGCGCCTATATCGAGGAGAACTATCTCTTGAAGGGCCGGCCGCTCGAACGCCTGGCGGTCGTCTTCGGAGGAAAACGGCCGGGACTCTTTCTCAAGCGGGCCTTGGCCCGGAGGCTCGGGCGGGCCTTTGTCCCTCCGTCTTGCTGGACCATCGAGGAGTTGATGTGTCGGATCGCGCTGGGAGGCGAGGCCCTGAGGCCCGCGATGCCGCTCGAGGAATCCTTTGAGATCTATCGTCTGGCATCGGAGCGGGCCCCGGAACTGCTCGAGGGCCGTGAGACCTTTGCGGCGTTCATGCCGTGGGCGACCGAGATCCTGGACCTGATCGCTCAGTTAGATCTGGAGGATGTCGGGGGAGAGGCCCTCTCGAACGTGGAGGCCAGCGCCCGTATCGGGTTCTCGGTCCCTCAGAGCATCAATCATCTGTTGACCCGGATCCAGGGCCTGCGTGAGGACTTTCACGGGCGATTGCGTTCACGGGGGCAGGTCTCGCGCGGCATGATCTACAGGATCGCCGAGGAGAGGATCGCCGGAGTTCCTCTCGCCGAGTTCGATGAGATCATTGTGGCCAACCTGTTCTATTTCCACAGGACCGAAGAGGCGGTCATCCGGGCCCTGCACGAGAGGGGGCAGGCGACCCTGATCTTCCAGGGTGATCAGCGCAAATGGCCGGTCCTCGAGCGCATCGCGGGGCGTTTCGGGTGCGACCTCACCGAAGGACCTTTCCCGACGCCCACCACCTTTGATCTCAAGGTCTCTTGCGCCTCGGATGTACACGGGGAGGCCGCCCTCGTCCGGGATATCCTGGGAAAGGTCGAGGACCTGGACCGCACGGTCATTGTGGTCCCGGATGAGGAGGCTTTGGTGCCTCTATTGTCCGCGCTTCCTCAGGAGATGTCGGGGATCAATGTCTCGATGGGATATCCTCTCTCGCGCAGCAGTCTATGGTCTTTTTTGGAGAGCCTGTTCTCCGCCCAGCTCTCCCGTCGGGAAGGGGCCTATTATGCCCGGGATTATCTTCAGGTGCTGCGCCATCCTTTTGTGAAGAACCTCAAAGGTGCCGTCAGAGGCGAGGGGTCGCGGGTCCTCGTTCACCGGATCGAGGAGGTGCTCACGGGCCGGATCTCCTCCGAAGTCTCCGGCAAGGCGTTCCTGACCCTCGAGGAGATCGAGAGGGATCCTGTGGTCTTTGATCTCGCCCGAAAGACCCTCGCCGGGATGGGAGAGGATGTTCCCGAGGGGGCGCTTCGCGATCTCCTGCATCGCCTTCATGCCGTTCTTTTCTCGTCCTGGAACGGGGTCGCGGACCTTTCCGGGGCGATCGCGGTTCTGGAGGGGGTCCTGGATCTCATGTCCCGCGAGAGCATCCTGGACCGGCATCCGCTCAACGGGGAGGCGGCCGCACGGTTGTACCGGCTTAAAGACGAAATGGCGGGGACGGACCTTGGCCATCAGGTCTTTTCCGCCGAGGAGGTCCTCAAGGTCCTCAGGCTCATGATCGAGGGGGAACGGGTCAGTTTTTCCGGAACGCCGCTCCAGGGGCTTCAGGTGCTCGGGCTGTTCGAGACGCGTTCCTTGAATTTCGACCATGTGATCGTCCTGGATGTCAACGAAGGGGTCCTGCCGCGCCTGCGGGGTCATGCGGGGATCATCCCGCGCGAGGTCATGGGTCTTCTGGGGCTGGACCGGATGGAGCTCGAGGAGGAGATCCAGCGGTATCAGTTCATGCGGGTGATCTCATCGGCCAAGACCGTGCATCTCATCTATCAGAAGAACCGCGAGCGGGAACCGAGCCGCTTCCTGGAGGAACTGACCTGGGAGAAGCAGGTGAGGGACAAGAAGCTCCAGCCCTATCCTGTGAGCCGCGGGAGCTTCGAGGCGCGCCCCGGCGCGGACATGCGTTCGGCGCCGAAGAGCCCCGCCGTGATGGAACATCTCAAGGGGCATGTCTTTTCCCCGTCGGGGATCAATACGTATCTCAACAACCCTTATGATTTCTATCTGAGGTCTGTCCTCGGGGTGAGGCCGCCGGACGACCTTCTGGATGAGCCGGATGCGGCCTATATCGGGAATCTTCTTCACGGCGTCCTGGAGGAGGCCTTCCGGCCTCTTGTGGGGAAGAAGCCCGAGATCGATCAGGCCTTTGAGAAAAGGTTCTGGTCGGTCTTTGAGGAGCGGTTCGCGCGCGAGTTCTCCCAGAGGATGCGCTCCGACGCCTTTCTGGTGAGGGCCGTGATGGAGCACAAACTGCGCGCGTTCCTCGACCATGAAAGGGGCCGGGCCCCCCGGATCAGCCGTATCCTAGCCCTGGAGACCGAGATGACGGGCTCTGTCCCTACCGCGCGGGGAGCTGTGCCGTTCCGGGCGCGTCTGGACAGGATCGATGAGATGTCCGACGGGGAGATCCTGATCCTGGACTACAAGAGCGGGAGCGCGGACCCGCTTCCCCAGCGGCCCCTGCTCCTTGCGGATGCGCCTCGACGGGCCGAGATCCAGGCCCGGGTGAGGTCCTTTCAGCTCCCGCTCTACATGTTGTTCGCGGCGGAGCGCTTCCCGGGGCAGAGGATCAACGCCGGTCTGTTCAGTCTGCGCGAGACCGCGATCCGCGCGCTCTTTGATGAGAAACATCCCGGGGTCCCTGTCCCGGAATTCCTGGGACCCTATCTCCAGGCCCTGGAGGTCCTTCTGGAAGAGATCTTCGATCCCGGAGTTCCCTTCGTCGATGACCCGATAAAAACATTCGACTGACATTGCGCCCCGGAACACCGGGAGTATAATGGGGGCCATAAGGAGCCGCTATGCCCAAGACCATTCTGGTTGTCGATGATGAAGATGTGGTGGTCGATATCACCTGCCGCAAACTGACCCAGGAAGGATATTTCGCGATCCCCGCCCGCGACGGAGAACAGGCGGTGCGGGCCCTCCAGGAGGGAACAGTGGACCTGATCCTCCTGGATGTGGAGATGCCCCGGATGAACGGGTATGCCTTTCTCAATGAACGCAAGAAGATCCCGGGGGCCGAGGAGATCCCTGTGATCGTTCTGACCGCCTACGATTCGATGGAGCCGATCTTCCGGCGGAACCAGGTGAGGGATTATCTGACAAAACCCCTCCGCTTCCAGGAGGTCCTCAAACGGGTCAAAGAGGTCATCGGAGATCCGTGATGGTCCAGGATCGTTTGAGCGCTCTTTCTCGGAAGATCAGGGATGTCTGCCTCTCCTGCGGGCGCGACCCGGCGGAGGTGACGCTTGTGGGGGTCACCAAGACCGCGGATGTCCCCAGGATCTCCGAGGCGCTGACCGCGGGGCTCTCGGATATCGCCGAGAACCGTGTCCAGGTCGCGCGGGAGAAATTCCCCCGATTGAACCTTCGGGGCGTCAGGACGCATCTCATCGGCCATCTGCAGACCAACAAGGTCAAAGAGGCCGTCGGGATCTTTGACCTCATCCAGTCGGTCGACAGTATCAAACTGGCCGATGAGATCAGCAAACGGGCAGGAACGATCGGAAAAGTGCAGGACATCCTTCTGCAGGTTGATATTGCCAAAGAGGAGCAGAAGTTCGGCTTGCCTGAAGAAGAGGCGGAAAGATTTGTTTCCCATGTCGCGGGCCTTCAGAATGTCCGGCTTCTGGGGCTCATGACCATGGCGCCCCTGACCGGGGACCGGGAGCTCATCCGTTCGGTCTTTCGTCAGGCGCGTAAGATGTTCGATGCGTTCAAGTCAGGGGAACATGAGGACCGCATCGAGATGCGGCATCTGTCGATGGGGATGTCGGGAGACTTTGAGATCGCGATTTCAGAGGGGGCCAACATGGTCCGGGTCGGAAGCGCGATCTTTGATTCATAGGGTCAGACGCGAGACGTGGGACGGAAGAACTTTTTCGTGTGACGCGTGACCTTCTTTCAAGAGGGGGCATCATGAAGATCGGTTTTATCGGCTGCGGGAATATGGGTGAGGCGATCTTGGGGGCGGTCCATCGAAAGCACGTCTGTCTGGCGTGTGAACCGCGGGCCGAGCGTCAAAAGGCCCTGCGTAAGAGATACAAGGTCGTCTTCGGGATGCTGTCCGATGTGGTGAGGGCGAGCGATCTGGTCATTCTCGCGGTGAAACCCCAGGACCTTCCCGATGTCCTGGCCGAGATGCGGACCCTGCCGCTCAAAGGCAAGATCATTGTCTCGATCGCCGCCGGGATCACGACCAAGGCCATCGACCGGGCGCTCCGGGGGGCGAAGATCGTGCGCGTCATGCCCAATCTTCCTGCCCTGATCGGGGAGGGCGTGAGCGGCCTTTGCGCAGGGGGCCGGGCCACATCGAAAGACCTGGCCGTTGCCCGGAGGATCTTCGATGCGGTCGGCTCGACGGTCGTCGTGAAAGAAAAGATGCTGGATGCCGTGACCGCGGTCTCGGGCAGTGGTCCGGCGTATGTCTTTCTTTTTGCAGAGGCCATGATGAAGGCCGCCCGCAGGCTGGGATTCTCTGAGGCCGAGGCCAAGGCGCTCGTCTACGGGACGCTCCTGGGGAGCACGCACATGCTCGCCAAGAGTCCCGACAGCGCCGAGGATCTTCGTCTTAAGGTGACCTCAAAAGGAGGCACGACCCAGGCCGCGACGGATGTGTTCTTGAGGAAGGATATCCTCGGGATGTTCGAACAGGCGTTGGCGGCCGCCTGTCACAGGGCGCGGGAACTCTCAAAATAGGGGGTGGGATGAAGATACTCTGTCCTTTATGCAAGACGGAAGTCCCCGCAGATAATATCCATCTTGTTCGAGAAGTGGCGAAATGCCCCCAATGCCACGAGGTCTTCAGCTTTTCCGACAGTCTCGAGGGTGTGTCCTCGGCATCACGCTCCAGGCCGGCCATTCTTCCGCCTTCCGGCTTTCAGGTGCAGAATGGTCCTGATGGTCTTCATATTATCCGCTCTTGGTTCTCTCGGGACGCTTTCTTTTTTCTTTTCTTCGCGGTCTTCTGGAATGGGATCGTCGGGGTTTTCGTCACCACAGTGCTAAAGCATGGCGATGCGCGAATGTTGTTGGCGATATCTTTCCATATCCTTATCGGGATTGGTGCGGCATACGCATGTCTGACCAAGTTCTTCAACAAGACAAGAATGTCGATCGCGGGAAACGTCCTTCGGATCACCCATGGGCCCTTGCCGGCAGGACGCGCCAGAACGGTTCAGCGTTCAGATGTTAAGCAGCTTTATTCGGATGAACGGATCGTCCACGGAAAACATGGCCGGAGCGTGCATTACGGGGTTAAGGCGATCCTCAAGAGCGGAGGGGAGATAGACCTGATCTACGGGCTTCCCGACAGAAAAGAGGCTCTTTTTATTGAACAGCAGGTGGAGCGGCATTTCGGCATCCGGGATGAGGCGGTCCCTGGTGAGGTCGAGAGATAGGAACGGTTTTTTAGGATCAACTTTTTAACAGACGAGGGTTTTATGGCAACTGTAGGGGTCATCGGCGGCAGCGGGCTGTATCAGATCGATGGTGTGCAGGATGTGAAGGAGGTCGAGGTGCAGACTCCTTTTGGGGATCCATCGGACAAGTTCATTACCGGGACCCTGGAGGGGACTCCGGTGGTGTTCCTTCCACGCCATGGGCGGGGCATCGCATTTCCCCGACGGAGATCAACTATCGCGCGAACATCTGGGGCATGAAGAAGCTGGGGGTCGATGCGATCATCTCGGTCTCGGCCGTGGGAAGCCTGAAACTGGAGATCAAGCCCATGGATTTCGTGGTCCCCGACCAGTTCATCGACCGCACCGCGCCCCGGAGGCATATGACCTTCTTTTCCGGCGGGATCGTGGGGCATGTGGCCTTTGGCGAACCCATTTCGGATGAGATCGCCGAAGCGATTTACAAGGCGTGCGGAAAATTGAAGCTCAGCGCCCACAAGAACGGAACCTATCTCAATATGGAGGGACCGCAGTTCTCCACAAAGGCCGAGAGCGAGCTGTACCGCAGCTGGGGCTGCGACATCGTCGGCATGACCAATCTCCCCGAGGCCAAGCTGGCACGCGAGGCCGAGATCTCCTACGCGACGCTCGCGGCCGTGACCGATTATGACTGCTGGCATCATTCGCACGGGAGCGTGACGGTGGAGATGATCATCGATTACCTCAACAAGAATGTGGACAACGCCAGGAAGATCCTCAAGATCGTCATCCCCAAGATCGGAAAGATGAAGACCTTCTCCGCCCAGGGGGCGCTCAAGAGCGCGATCATGACCGATCCCAAGCTCATCCCGGACCAGAAGAAAAAGGACCTGGAGATCATCATTGGGAAGTACATCTCCTGAGGGCATCCCGCCGTCTTGACAAAAGTGAGTTTTCGGATAAAGTAGTGCAGCTTATTAAGGGCGCTAGGCACGAGCTGCTGGGCATGGGAAGGTTTTTCCTGTGTTTTTTCTAGTGCCTAGTGGCTAGTGTTTCTTATGGACTACCAAAAAACCCTCAATCTTCCCAAGACCGATTTCTCGATGAAGGCCGGGCTCGTCGAAAAAGAGCCGGGCATGCTCAAGGCCTGGCAGGGCGCGGAGCTTTATGCCAAGATCCGTGAGAAGTCGAAGGGCCGCCCGGCATTTATCCTCCACGATGGGCCGCCGTATGCCAACGGCAATATCCATATCGGGCATGCCCTCAACAAGGTCCTCAAGGACATCATCGTCAGGCACAAGACCATGCAGGGGTTTGATGCCCTGTATGTTCCGGGTTGGGACTGTCACGGGCTTCCTATCGAGCATGCCCTTCTCAAGGAACTGAAGGCGAGGAAGGCGGACATCGACTGTCTGGACCTCCGCAAGAAGGCCCATGACTATGCGATGAAATATGTCTCCCTGCAGCGGGACCAGTTCAAGCGTCTGGGCGTGTGGGGCGAATGGGAGAAGCCGTATCTGACGCTGGACCCGCAGTATGAATATTGGATCCTCAAGAGCCTGGCGGAGCTGGTCCGAAAGGATTATGTCTATCGCAGCCGCAAGCCCGTCAACTGGTGCTTTGAATGCGAGACCGCGCTCGCCGAGGCCGAGGTGGAGTACGAGGATCACACCTCTCCGACGGTCTATGTGCGGTTCCCGGTCAATAATCCTGAAGTCCTTGATCCGGCGCTCAAGGGAAAGAAGGTTTCGCTTCTGGTCTGGACCACGACCCCCTGGACGCTTCTGGCCAACGTCGCGGTCGCGGCCCATCCGTCCTTTGATTATGTCCTCGCCGAGATGAACGGGGATGTCCTGATCCTGGAAAAGACATTGGCCGAGAAGGTCCTGGCCAAGACAGCCTCCGATGGGAAGATCAAGCCGTCGAGGGTCCGCGGACATGTGAAGGGGGCGGACCTTACTGCCCTGGTCTATACGCATCCTTTTGGAAAGCGCGAGAACTGTCCGGTCGTTCTGGCTGATTATGTCACGCGTGAGGACGGGACCGGTCTTGTGCATACCGCGCCCGGGCATGGCCAGGAGGATTATCAGACCGGTCTCAAGAACAAGCTTCCGATCCTCATGCCGGTCAATGACCGCGGGGTCTTTACCGAGGAGGGGGCGCCCTTCGCGGGACAGCATGTTTTTAAGGCCAATCCCGAGATCGTCAAGGACCTGGAGGCGCGAGGCCTCCTTTTTTATTCCGAACCGTTACAGCACTCATACCCCCATTGCTGGCGCTGTAAAAAGCCGATCATCTTCCGGGCCACCTATCAGTGGTTCCTCAAGATCGATCACAACGATCTTCGCCGGAAACTCATCGTCGCGGTCGAAAACGATGTCCAGTGGTTCCCGGCGGCCGGTAAGGAGCGCATCCGGGCCATGGTCGAGACGCGGCCGGACTGGTGTCTGTCGCGCCAGAGGTTCTGGGGTGTTCCGATCCCCGCGGTCCGTCTCAAGGGGCAGGAGGACCAGTATCTGTTCCCCGAGGTCATTGAGCACATTGCGCGTCTGGTCCGTGAAAAGGGCTCGGACATCTGGTTCGAGAAGGATTTAAAGGACCTGTGGCCCAAGGATTTCCCGTGCCTCCTGGGCAAGTTCGAGGATCTGGAGAAGACCTACGACATCCTGGATGTCTGGTTCGATTCCGGCGTGAGCCATCAGGCCGTGTTCCATGAAATGATCCAAAAGCCCCTTCCGGCGGATCTGTATCTCGAGGGATCTGACCAGCACAGGGGGTGGTTCCAGTCGTCCCTGATCCCTTCGGTCGCCCTGGACGGCCGCGCTCCCTATCGGCAGGTCCTGACCCACGGGTTCGTGGTGGACGGGGAGGGGCGCAAGATGTCCAAGTCCCTGGGGAATGTGATCTCTCCGGACGATCTCCTCAAGAACAACGGGGCCGATATCCTGCGCCTGTGGGTCGCTTCCTCTAATTATAACGATGATATCCGGCTTTCGAAGGAGATCACCCAAAGGCTTATTGATTCCTACCGCAAGGTCCGCAACACCGTGCGCTATCTTTTGGGGAATCTGGACGGGTTTGATCCCGAGGCCCATCTGGTCGCACCGGCCGAGATGCCCCTTCTGGATCGTTGGGCCATGGACCGGTTGAGCGCTTTGATCGAGAAGGTCAATGCCTCTTTTGAGGGCTATGACTTCGCCGAGGCCTACAAGGCCGTGCACCTGTTTTGTAACGAGGAAATGTCGAGCATTTATCTTGACATCCTCAAGGACCGTTTGTATACTTCGTCCGCTCAATCGCCCAAAAGGCGTGCGGCGCAGACCGTTCTTTATCATATTGCGGATGTTCTGGCACGGATCCTGGCGCCTGTTCTGTGTTTTACCGCCGAGGAGATCTTCAGCGCCCTGCCCAAGTCCTCTGCGACAAGGGATCTTTCCAGCGTTCATCTTTTGGACTGGCCCAAGATCCATCCCGAGTGGCGGGATCGTAAGGCGGTGGAACGACTTTCAGGCCTGATCGAAATGCGTCCTTTTGTTCTCAAGGCCCTGGAAGAGAAGAGAGGGGAAGGGCTCATCGGAAGTTCTCTCGAGGCAAGGCTGGTGTTCCAGACGGCGAGTGTCAGGGACCTGGATTATTTGAAGGGACTTCAGGAGGAGCTTTCGTCCTTTTTCATTGTTTCGGATGTCGTCATCGAGCAAGTGGACAAGGTTTCGCGCTCCCTGGGGGGGGCGTTCACGCAGACAGCTGTTGTCGTTGAGAAGGCCCGCGGAGAGAAATGCCCGCGCTGCTGGCATTATGGCGAGGATATCGGTTCGGACCAGGATCATCCGCAGGTTTGCGGCCGTTGTGCTCTCGCGGTCAAGGGACAAGACAAATAACATTCTCAAGGAAACAACCGTATGCCCGACAAGTTCGATGCCAAGAAACTGGAATACTTTAAGAGCCTGCTTTTGGCCATGAAGGCCAAGATCCAGGGGGATATCCGCAGCATGTCCGACGAGAACCAGGGGGACCAGTCCGATAAAGGGGACCTCTCCGGTCATGCGATGCACATGGCGGATGTGGCGAGCGACATGTATGACCGCGAGTTCAACCTGTCCCTGGCCTCGAACGATCGCGAGCTTATCCGGAAGATCAATGCGGCGCTCGATCGCATCGAGAAGAAGACCTACGGATTTTGTCTGAAAAGCGGAAAAAGGATCCCCGACCAGAGGCTCAAGGCTGTTCCTTATGCCGAGTACTGCCTTGAGGTCCAGGAAGAAATGGATCGTAAGGCCGGCCGGTGACCGGACGATATTGGAAACAGGGAGGGGGGCAGTTGCTTGAGAGAGACCGGCGGCTGCCCTTCTTTCTTTCCATAAAAGCACGGCTGAGATCCATGATGAACAGGTATCGCTCTCTCCTTGATGTTGTGATCTTCCTCGGGACCGTGGCCGGTGTGGTGGCCCTGGACCGCTCGACAAAGAT
>JAAYZZ010000097.1 GCA_012514595.1 Elusimicrobiota bacterium | reverse complement strand
TTTGACCTTGAACTGGAACGCCCCGACATCCACAACTGCGTACATGATCTTCTCTCCTGATTAAGGATTTCTTTTCCGAAAGAGCCCTTATTATATGAATTCTGATTATTTTGACCAGCGTTTTTATCAAGCGGCTGTTTTGAACTGTCAAAAAGGCTTTTTCCCCAGCCTCCGACAATGGTTCCGTTCCAAGAGTCCCCCGTTCTATCTTTCCTGTATTTTGACTCTCAATTTTGAGAACGTCACGCGGCCCCGGATCTTCGCTGCGACCTGTTCTCCATATTTATCTATCTTCATCCGCTCGACATCCAGAAAATCTTCGGGATCCTGGGCCAGATAAAGGAACTGTGCGATCGCACTCCATTCCCCGTCCACCGAAACTTCAACAGGATATCGCCTGTAAAAACGACTGTCTTGAACATCCAGGGGCTTGATGTTGGCGATCCGCACCTTGGACTGACGGGCCAGGGACTCCAGACGCGCAGCGATACCGGACATTTCAACGCCATCAGACGACACGGTCCCGATCCGGACCGCAAGCTGTTGCAAACGCTTGTCATAGGCCGGACCTCGTGCGATCAGCCGTTCGACCTCACGGATCTTGCCTTCCAAAAGGCGTTGACGGGCTTCGGGCCCCGCATTCACCGACACAGGACCGGAAGAAAGCAGGTTCCTGACAACAAAGGCCCCGCAGACAAGAACACAAAGTACTGCAATGACCATTTCCCGACGGGTCAATCGTCTCATGATCCGCCTTTCATCTGACACACGATCCGGAACTGGTTCGCCTCATCCCGCCCGATGATCCGTTTGTTGATAAAGACCAGATTGACCTCCTGGCACACGCTCATCCGGCCCAGCGCATCCTGAAAGACCGAGACCGCCTGAGGCCCTATCCCATATCCTTCCAGAAAGATCCGGCGGCGCTCATCGACCTCAAGCCCCGTCAGTACGATATTAGGGTTCACCGCTCCGTATAATTCCTGAAGAACATTGGCCATCACCAGACGATCCGATGTCAAACTTTCGAGAGCTTCTATCTTATCTTCCCCGGCCTGGACTTCTTCGGCCCTTGCCTTCAAAGACCGCAACTGGTTCTCCAAGTCCCGCACCCGGAGATTCCCCTCCCAGAAAGGGAGGCTCAAGGACAAGGCCAGGGCCCCTGCCCCGAGAAGAAAAAAGATACCGCTTCGGATCGCCTGACGCAGCAGGGCCTTCTGGGAGACCCCTTCCTGAACGATCCGGGGGATCAGGTCGAACGGAAGAGAGACCTCAAAAGCCGCGCCCACCACCGAAGCCACAGAAACCTCTTCTGACACGACCTCAAGAGGCCAGGAGGATCCGCGGGCCAAAGGCACCCTTTCCAGAAGATGCGCGCGGTCAACACCCGACAGGTCAGGGCACTTCTTGAGGATCTCATCGTCGGAGACCCTCGAGGACACAAGTCCGACCCTCCGGACAACAGAGGAAATCCCCTCCTTGTCGTACCCTTGCAGGGTCAGAACGATCTGCCGCCCCAAGTCTGCGACCCCCTGTCCGGGAACCCCTGCCGAAACCTGTCGACAACTCAGCAATCGCCCCCCCTCGAGGATGCAGATCTCTCCCATGACCGTATCCGCATCGACCACCGCCCGCACATCCGCACAAGGCGGCAAAAAGCGGGAAAAACCCGCAAGTCCCGCCGATGAGATCGTAACTTGAGCAGGCATGAGGCCGGCCTTTTCATAGATCGCCCAATGGCGGGAAAATATCTCCGTCGGGACAGCGATCGTCAGGACCTGGCTGGTCCCCGCGTCCTTCTTTTTGAGGACAAGGCTGTCGACCGCAACCTCGCCGAGATTATAAGGAAGCTGCTGGATGATCTGCAGCTCCACCATCGGACGAAGCTCGTTCGGATCTTCGGAGGGAAGGTCCAGGACCTTCATCAGGACATCCTGCCGCGGGATCAGGGCCACGATCCTCTCACGACGGGAAAAACGTTGCGTGCGAATGATCTTCTCCAGACGGGTGGAGAGCTCCCCATCGCTGACCCCGGTGAGGGGGCTCACATGACAGAACAAAATCTCCCCGACAGGGGACACCCGGACCATCTTCAGATGCGACGCCGAGATCTCGATGACTGTTCGTCCTGTCCGCTTCATGCCTACTCCCGATACCAGCTGAATTGTTTCACCTCTGACCCCTTGACCGTCACAACACTCTCGATGACCGCACGCATCCGGCTTTCCGGGTCCACCCCGACGGAACGGATCCGGTAGATTCCGGACCGCTTATGCCCCACATCCGAGATCGCACCCAGGATATATCCAGGGAGCGCGCAAAAGACATGCTCCTGTCCGGTCATGGGCGGCTCCGTGCGGCAGGACAGAAAGGAGACGACCGCGGGCTCTGAACTCCCGGCCAGTCCGCCATCCTCCCAAAGAGCCCTGAACGCCGCCCTGACCACCTCTTCGGACGCCGTGTAAAGATTGATCCGCAGCCCCCGGCCGATATCTGTATG
>JAAYZZ010000096.1 GCA_012514595.1 Elusimicrobiota bacterium | reverse complement strand
GCGAGCGGGCGCGGCGGATGCGGATCCTCAGGCGCGATGTGGCCGATGGTAAAGAGCAGAAGTTCTTTGTCTTCTTTTTCGAGCCCGCGGATGTGGCACGCACCGTCTTCATGGTCTGGAAACAGATGGACCGCGACGATGACCGCTGGCTGTATCTTCCGGGACTGGACCTGGTACGCCGGATCGCGGCGACCGACAAGCGCTCGAGTTTCGTGGGCTCGCATTTTGTCTATGAGGACGTCTCGGGCCGGTCGATCGAGGCCGATACGCACGAACTTGTTGGGATGGAGAACGAGGCCTACAAGATCAGGAATACTCCCAAGGAGACAAAGGGGGTCGAGTTCGCCTATTACGTTGTCTGGGTCGACGCAAAAAGCTTTATGCCGCTCAGGGCCGAATATTATGACGCCAAGGATACGCCGGTGCGGCGTATCACGGCCGAGGAGATCCGGGACATCAACGGGTTCCCGACGGTGACAAGGTCTGTTGCCGAGGACCTGAAGCGCGGCGGCAAGACCACCCTTGAATTCCAGAACGTGCGTTATGATGTGGGGCTGGATGACGCGGTCTTTGCGGAGCGCTACTTGAGGAAGCCGCCGGTGGAGTGGACGAAGCCTTGAAGAAGAGAAGGGACACCAGACACATGACACAAGACACACGAGGAAAAACAGGGGTCCTTTTATCCGCCTTGTTTGCGATGAGCTTTCTTTCCTCGCCTGTATTTTCGGCCCCCGCTATTCACGGGTTTCTGGAGACCGCCATTGGCGCACGGCTTGAGAGGGACGACACCAAAGGGGATGATCTGGACCTCGCCGAGGCGCGGGCGCAGCTCAAGACCAGTTATTATTTCGAGGGCGATCATTTCCTTGCTCAAAAAAGCGGGGTCTTGAACGCCAAGGGCGACTTCCTTCTCGATGGGTATTATGCGGGAAAGACGTCGGCAGATCTTCGCGAGCTCAACCTGTCCTTGACCCCGGCCTCCTTCATGGACATGAAGATCGGCCGCCAGGTCCTCACCTGGGGTACCGGGGACTACCTCTTCATCAACGATCTCTTTCCCAAGGACTATGTGTCCTTTTTTTCAGGACGGGATGATGAATATCTGAAAAAGCCGTCCGATGCGATGCGTTTGTCCTTCTTTCCGTCGGGAATGAATCTGGATGCCGCGGCCATGATCTTTGAGCCCAATACGACGGCTAAAGGGGACAGGCTTTCTTTTTACGACAGTTTTCAGGGGCGGATCGCAGGTGTCGATTCCGACAGGCGCCTGGTCGAGCCGGCAAATACCCCGGAGGACCTGGAATATGCCCTGCGGGCCTATCGCACGGTCGGGAGCCATGAGTGGGCGGCCTATGTGTTCCGCGGCTTCGACAAAAATCCGACGAGCTACAAGAATGAACTGGCCCGGGAGCTTTATTACCGCAGGCTCGATGTCTACGGTGCGAGCGTGCGCGGGCCTTTTGCGAGCGGGATCGGGAACATCGAGGCCGGATATCAGCGCTCTCCCGAGGATGCCTCAGGCGGAAACCGTCTCATCGAGAATTCCGCGATCAAGATGATGGCGGGCTATGACAAGGACCTGGGCCAGGACCTGCGCCTGGGCCTTCAGTATCTCTACGAGAGACGGCTCAACTATGCGGATTACGCGGCCGCGCTTCTGCCCGCGGATCTGATCTTCGACGAACACCGGCATGTCCTGACCCAGCGTCTCACGAAACTGCTGTGGGATCAGCGTCTCACCCTTTCGCTCTTCAATTTCTTTTCTCTGTCGGACAAGGACGGGTATGTCCGGGCGAGCGCGGGCTATAAGGTGTCCGACGCCTGGGAGGTCACCCTCGGTCTTCATGCGCCCTGGGGCGAGGAGGATACGACCGAGTTCGGTCAGATGAAGCAGGACCGCTCCGTGGTGTTGAGGACCCGCTTTTCGTTCTGACCTTCGCCTTGACGGGCTCGAGACAACGTACTATTCTTGAACGGTCACAGAAGAGCGTTTAACGTCAGGAGAGACCATGGACACGCCCGAGAGCAGGCCTTCCGATTTCATTCGCGATATCGTCGCGTCCCACGTCGAGAAAAAAAGCTACCCGAAGATCATCACGCGATTCCCGCCCGAGCCGAACGGGTATCTCCATATCGGGCACGCGAAGTCCATTTGCCTGAATTTCGGGATCGCCCGCGAGAACGGCGGCATCTGCAATCTTCGCATGGATGACACCAATCCCACGAAGGAAGATATTGAATATGTCGATTCGATCACGGAGGATGTCCGCTGGCTCATCGACGGTTGGGCTGATGATGTCCTGGGGCTCACGGACAAGGGCCGGCCTTTTTTCGCGAGTGATTATTTTGATCAGATCTATGAGTTCGCCGAAAGCCTCATCCAGAAGGGCAAGGCGTATGTCTGCGATCTGACACCCGAGGAGACCGATGCCTACCGCGGCGCGCCCGACAAGCCGGGCAAGGAAAGCCCGTACCGCAACCGTTCCGTCGAGGAGAATCTGGACCTGTTCCGCCGCATGAGAAAGGGCGAATTCCCTGACGGGAAAAGGACCCTTCGCGCGAAGATCGACATGTCATCCCCCAACATCTGGTTCCGCGATCCGATCCTCTACCGGATCCGTCATGCCGAGCACCATCACGCCGGGAAGGCGTGGTGCATCTATCCGATGTATGATTTCGCGCATTGTCTGAGCGATTACATCGAGGGGATCACGCACTCGATCTGTACGCTGGAGTTCGAGGTGCACCGTCCGCTCTATGACTGGATCCTCGAGAGCCTGGACCTGCCGCGGCCGCTCCCGCATCAGTATGAGTTCGCGCGGCTCAATATGACCTATACGCTCATGAGCAAGCGCAAGCTCCTGGACCTGGTCCGGACCGGGGTCGTCGAGGGATGGGATGACCCGCGCATGCCTACGGTCTCCGGGATGCGCCGACGGGGGTATCCGGCCTCCGCGCTCCGGGAGTTCTGCCGGCGGATCGGGGTCGGAAAGGTCGAGAACATGATCGACCTGGCGCTTTTGGAGTTCTGCGTCCGGGAGGAACTCAATAGGACCTCTTTGCGTGTCATGGCGGTCCTCAGGCCCCTCAAGGTCGTGATCACCAATTACCCTGAGGGACAGAGTGAGGAGCTGGAGGCCGTGAACAATCCCGAGGATCCAACGGCCGGGACGCGCAAGGTCCCATTCGGCCGCGAACTGTATATCGAGCAGGATGATTTCAAGGAGGACCCGCCCAAGGGATTCTTCCGTCTCTCGCCGGGACGCGAGGTCCGTCTGCGGTATGCGTACTTCCTCAAATGCGAGGAGGTCGTGAAGGATGCCTCGGGCAGGATCACGGAGCTGCGCTGCACCTATGACCCGGCCACCCGCGGCGGCAATTCTCCCGACGGGCGAAAGGTCAAGGCCACGATCCACTGGGTCGCGGCCCATGCGGCCCGGGATGTGGAGGTCCGTCTCTACGACCGTCTTTTTACCGTCGAGGACCCGGCCGCTCTCGAGGACCACAAGGGCGCGCTCAATCCCCGATCCCTTGAGGTGGTGACCGCCAAGGCCGAGCCGGCGCTGTCGGCGGTCAAAGCGGGCGGGGTCTATCAGTTCGAGCGGTTGGGGTATTTCGCCGTCGACATGTCGTCTTCCCCCGGAAAGCCGGTCTTCAACCGGACCGCGACCCTCAAGGACGAGTGGGCCAAGATCGATCAGCGCGGGAAGGCGGGTCAATAATGGGGAACGTCCTTCTGGTCTTTGCCGGCGGAGGCGCCGGGGCCGCGCTGCGGTTCCTTCTGTCCACCGGCGTTCAGCGCACGATCTCCGGAGAATTTCCGTCGGGGACCTTGACCGTGAATCTTTTGGGGTGTCTCTTGGCCGGGGCCCTCTGGGCCTGGGCCGGCACACGGGGGCTTCCGTTCTCTGTCAGCGTCTTTCTCTTTTCCGGATTTCTCGGCGGGTTCACGACCTTCTCCGCTTTCGGCCTCGAGACCTTCGCGCTTCTCACCGAAGGCCGCTGGGTTACCGCGGCGGCCTATGTCCTCGTCAGCAATCTCTGCGGACTCCTGCTTGCTACCGGCGGCTATTGGGGGATGCTGAGGCTCCTGCATAAATAGGGACAGTCCCTATTTTTCAGTTCCCGCTATTGACGCTTTTCCTTTCTCTGGAATAATAAAGACAGAGTCGACGGGAGGGCCCATGCCCACATTGCGTGACAAATTCCACGACCTCAGCAACTGGCATAACAAGATCACTATTGCCTCGGGCGTCATGAAGCGGGTCCTGGATGACGTTCCCCGTGATGAAATGTCCCCCGCAGTCCTTCTGGCCGTCAACCGCTGCACCGAGGCCTTTGCCCGGCTGGAGCGTTATGCCCTGGGCGCGGACGCTATCGCCGGAGAGATCAAGGAGATGGTCTATCCGCGCGTGGACCCCGCACAGGAGATCTGAAGGAGGCCGTGATGAGCGTTCCTGTCCCCCCGAAAGTCCTTGTCCTCGACGATGATCAGGAGATCTGTGAGATGAGCCGCGAGCTTCTGGAGCGGCGCGGGTACACGGTCATGACCGCGCTCTCCCGGGATGAGGCCATCATCATTCTGGAGCGGGAACGTCCGCAGATCGCGCTCCTCGACATCCACCTCTCGGGAGGCCCGTCGGGTCTGGATGTCCTGCGCTTTGCGCGGGCGCAGGTCCCCTCCTGCCGGTGTCTTATGGTCAGCAAGGACGACCGGCCCGGCATGAGCGAGGAATCGAGCCGCCTGGGCGCGGAGGGGTATATCCGAAAGCCCGTGACCGCAGACCAGCTCGAGGCCGCAGTACTGGCGGCCGCAGAGAAGGTTCGCCGGGAAGAGAACTGAGGAGGCGCATGCCTTCAAAGAACATCCGTTTTCTCGTCGTGGATGATGAGGAGGAGATCCGCCAGGGTCTGGCCTCCTTCCTTCAGGAGACCTACGGGGTGACGGTCGAGACCGCCCCCGACGGGTATCAGGCGCTCACCAAGATCCGGGCCTTTCCCTATGATGTGGTCTTTCTCGACATCTCGATGCCGGGCGTGAGCGGCCGTGAGGTGCTGCTTCAGATCCGCCAATATCTCAAAGAGGCCCTTGTCTTTGTTCAGACCCGCTGGGACAGCGATATCGTGGCCGAGGAGATCAATTCCGTCGGGGCCGAGTACATCCCCAAGCCGTATTCCCTCAAGTTCATCCGGTCCAAGATTGATGCGAAGCTGAAGGAGAAGGGGCTGCTCTAAATAATTAGGGACAGTCCCTAATTAAATATACTTCGGGCTCTGCACCACGATCAAAGAGGCCTTTCTCTCCGAGCGGTTCTCGAAGAAGTGCGGTCGGGTGCTGTCGAACGCCAGGCTGTCGTTCCTGCGCAGGAACGTCTCCTTCTCTCCGTCGGGATATCGGATCACGCAGAACACCCTTCCCTGTAACAGATAGACCCATTTTGTGAACACGCCCTTTCCTTCGGGGTCCTGCTCCTCCTGTGTGCGCCCTCCGGGCAGGAGCACGAGCCTCCCGGCCAGGAAAGGCATACGTTCTTCGCGCATTTCCAGGAAGGCCTTCTCGTTGTGGCGGTAGATGCTGCGGATGTCCGCGCGGTCGGTCCCGGCCTTGAGTTCGTCAGGGCGAAGGTCCAGGGCCGAGGCGATCTGGTAGAGAGTCGATTCTCGAAGGACCGTTTTACCGGTCACGGTCCTGTAAAGCGTCATGTAGGCAATGGCCTGATCTTCAAAAAGAGAGGCGATCCTACGATGGACCTCGGTGAGGGTGAGGCGTCTTTGGCGGATCGTATCTTTGATCTTGTCTCGGATCGTCATAATAAATAGGGACTGTCCCTATTTAAAGTTAACATAGCACGTGGAATCTGGCAATATTTGTTAAATATGTTTGGAAAGGACTTTCGAATGTTTTGCAAGTCTATCT
>JAAYZZ010000095.1 GCA_012514595.1 Elusimicrobiota bacterium | reverse complement strand
GTCTCTTAGATACCGACGGGCATAAATGCCGGACTTATGACCAGAGGCCACTGGAGTGCCGGCTGTATCCCTTTTTGTTGTCTTTTCAGAAAGGGGTCCTTTGGGTTTGTGCCCATGAGGCGTGTCCTGCACTCCAGAGGATGTCCGGGACGCCACGATGGGAGGAGGAGGTTCGCAGGATCCGAGGAGCTCTCTCTTCTCCGTCGCTTGTGGCCGCCCTTCGCTCCGAGGCCGAGATCTTCCCCGATCTTTCAAAGCAGAAGGATGTCCGGCCGCTGTTCGAGGTGGAGGCAGATCCGGGCTTTCTTTTTTCCCGGCAGGAAAGGATCGTCGAGGCTTTGGCCGCGGCGCCGTCCGCTATCGCGACACGCGCTTTCTGGGATCTGGTTGTCTGGAAGGATCTTTTTTCCTTTGAGACCCTTGATATCGACGGGGCATTGACGGTGCTGGCCTCTCAGCCTTCGGGGGTCTTTCTATATTGGCCTCCTTTGGCGTGTCCCCTGTCCTGTGGCACGATTCGCGAGGTTTTTGAAAGGATGTCCGCGAGGAATTCGGGGGGCGGTGTGTCCCGGATCGAGAATCTCTCCCGGGACGAGGCGGCGGTCTGTGAGGCGGCCGGCTATCGGGTCCGGATGCAGCGCGAGGAGTATTTTTATGACCGCTCTGCGATCGCGAAGCTCCAGGGGGGAGCGTACAAATCCCGCCGTCATGATATCCACCTCCTTGAGCGTTCGCATGATCCGGTCTATCGTCCGTTCGAGGCCAAGGACATCGAAGGGTGTCTGGAATTATTGGGCCGGTGGCTTGACAAACGGTCCCGTCAGTATGAAGATGACACCTATCGCCATCTATTGATGACCGCGGCGGCGGCCCATCGGGCCGCGCTTCGACAGGGGGTCCGTGCGGGGCTTGCAGGGCGGGTGGTGGAGATCGCAGGCGGGATCGCGGCCTATACTTTCGGGGCTCAACAGGGCCCGGAGGTCGTCACGAACGCCTTTGAGGTCACGGATCCGGATATCCCGGGTCTTTCTGCGTTCATCTTTCAGAGATTTGCGGCCGATCCTCTCTGGCAGGGGGCCCGGCTGATCAACGCGATGGATGATGCGGGGATCCCCTCCCTGCAGAGGACTAAAATGTCTTGGCGGCCCGTCCGGAAGGAACCGGTCTTTGTCGCCACATAGAGGTGAGATGTTAGGGATCCTGGATATTGAATATGTTCTTTTGGACGTCGAGACGACCGGGCTTTCCCCTCTCGACGGGGACAGGATCATCGAGGTCGCGGCTGTCCGCCTGAGGCGCGGCGAGATTCTCGACCGGTTCTCTTCCTTTGTCGATCCCTGCCGGCCGCTGGCGGCCCAGAACATCCACGGGATCACATCCGAGATGATCGCCGGGGCTCCGAAGGCGGACGAGGTCCTCCCCAAGGTGGTGGCCTTCATCGGAGGGGCGTGTGTGGTGGCGCATAATGCGAGTTTTGATATCAAGTTCCTTTGTCATGAATTGTCCCTGATCGGGCGCCGCATGAGCGACCAGACGCCGGTCCTGGATACGATCAAGATGTCCAAGGCATTCCTGCCGTATCTGTCGACCCATCGTTTGGGGTCCCTGGCGGGCTCTCTGGGGATCCCGGTCCGGGAGAGTCACCGGGCGCTTGCGGATACCGAGGTCCTGACCCAGGTTTTTCAGCGGATGCTTCTCATGGCGTCGGACCACAACATCCATACCCTTCCTCAGTTGGTCGACCAATTCTCTGTCGAGAAGCCATCGTTCCGTCTGAACGTTTCTTCTCAGCCCTCTCTATTCTGATCCCTGTCCCAAGAGACAAGACCGCTCTTGCCAGAGGCGGAAGCCCCCACTATAATAAGCCCCATGTTGAGACGATTTCTTCTTTTCTTGATCTTCACGGCTCCTTGTGTTCCCCTGGTCGTCGCGGCCGAGGGAGGGGGGGATGCGGTCTCTCAGGATGAGGCTGTGGCAGAGACATTGGATGCGATGACGCATTCCCCGGGATGGAAGGATTCTCTGCGCGAGATCCAGAGAAAGACCCTCGATCTTCTGGAAAAGAACACGGTCCTTGAGGATGAGGCAAGCGGATTGAGGGAAGAGATCGCGGCGCTCGAACAGACATTGCAGACCGAACAGGATGCGGCCCAGGGTATCCGCGAGGAGATATCCCGACGGAGACAAGAAGCGGATGTCCGCGCACAGGTCCAGCGTCTCAGGCAGGAGCAGCAGCTTGTAGAGAAGGCCCTGGCGCTTCAGAAGAAAGAGCTGGAGTCTGCGGATGCGCGGCTTGCGGCTTCGCGACAGAGCCTGGGTCTGTGGCAGATGAAACTCCGGGAGCAGGAGCTCGAAGAAGCGGCGCGCTCCCTGCAGACAGCCTCTCTGGCGAAGACGCAGGGTCTGGCGCTCGAACAGGAGAT
>JAAYZZ010000094.1 GCA_012514595.1 Elusimicrobiota bacterium | reverse complement strand
TGACGCTGCAGATAAGCAACCTTGTCGGCCCTGAGGGACATCTCTTCTTCCCGACGATCCTCGGCAGGCGAGGCCGCCGTTCCCCGGTCAGGGACAAAACCATTCCCGTCGGTCGTCTGAAGCGCGACCTCCGTGACCGCCAGCCCCGGAAGGATCGGCCTCAATCCCCGCGCGGCCTGGAAGGCCGTGACATCGGTATTGATCGCCTCCGCATCCACAGGCGTCATCCCGCCGGAGAAATACTTGCGCGGCAGGGTCTCGCCCGAGATCTCGTCGAACTCTTCCTTGATGTAATTGAAGACCCCCCGGCGGTAGGCGGCCAGGTACTGTTCATAGATCCGGTCCTTGTCCCCCGCATCGTCGAGGGCGATCCCGGACAGTTTATTGCGGTCGGTATAGACCTGCGAGAGAAGATGCTCGCGCAGCGTCTTCTTGAACCAGGTGGCGAGGATCATGGCCTGATACGCCTGACGAACCGCCGCAAAATTCCGTCCCTCGTTGATCTCCTGTTCGATCACGGGAATGATGACCTCGCGCACGATATCCGTCGAGATCTTCCCGGACGCCGGGCCCTCGCCAGCGCTCCCGCCCGGAAGCAGGGCCTCGCGGGCCAGAAGATCCTGCTCGAGCATGACCTTCAGATGCGCATCGACCAGGACCGCGCTCGCGCCCTTCTGATAAATGTCCGCCCGGTCGGCCATGATCCAGACCTTGTTGAAGGTGTCGACCGGGATATCCGTTGTCCCGTACTGGTCATAGGCCTTGCGATAGATCCGCTTCCAGAAGGCCTTGCCCAGATCATCTTCGGGATAGATCAAAGACGCGGTGAACTGTTTGAGGAGATAATCCTGGGCCAGCAGGTCACGGCCCATCTCGGTCCGGGAAAAATTCGAAGGGATGATCCCCTCGGCCTCGCGCGGGGACAGGTTGACCCACATGTCCTCGTTGGGCACGACCAGTGCGGCCATGAAATAACGGATCAGCTTCTGGTATTCCGCCTCGCGCTCCGATACGGAAAAGGCCTCTTCGCCGTTATACATGATGAACGACAAACGAAACGGGTCTGCGGGATCCACATGGATCCCCTGAAGGGCTGTCGGGACAAAGGGGGCGCTGACCCCCACCTTTTCTCCGGGGGCGGGCAGGAGACTCTGGGCATATCCACTAGAGGCAGGGATCGTGGACACAAAGGCGACCAGCACCGCGATCGCGATGCCCTTAAAGAGGCGCCACTGGGTCAATCCCTTGATCATAGATTTCCTCCCGATATCCGATCCACCGCAAAGAAGTATATACTATAAATATATGAACGCTATGGCCTTACACCATGTTTACGGAAAACGTTTTCCTGATTTCTCATAACTTATTCTCTCTGCTGCCTTTTTATCCGTTCTTTTCAGAAATAAATTATTAAAAAATATGACTTTCGACCCCACACCTTCCCATTATTTAACATTTAAATCAATATATTACATATTCTCATATTTAAAATTAAATCTCATTTCTGTAATTCTGCCTATATAAATTTATATATTACAATAGGTTAGAGAAATAGAAGGAAGGATTGTCTCTCCGAACGTGGTCGCGGATTAATTATCAGGAGCCGTCAAAGAAATATCACAATTATAAAGATTCTTAAGTCAATGATACATAATGGTTTAGAATAAATAGAAAACCCGCGCCTTAAAACGCGGGTTTTCTAAGATAACAACACCACAAGACCCCGATCCGGGTATTTTCTACCTATCTCTTTCCCTGATCGCGCTTATACTCGATCTTGTAGATCATGTCCCTCACCTCCTGGGCATCAGGCGCCTGCGGGGCCAGCATCAGATACTTCTGAAAACTCTGGATCGCATCGGCATAAGCCCCGGCCTTCTCCTGAACCATCCCAAGGTTATAATAGATCTCCGGCTGATCAGGGGAAAGATCGCGGGCCAGCACATATTCCGCGATCGCCTTTTGATAATCCGCAGGGGACTGGGCTGTCTCAACGGCCGCCTGGGCCCGGAGCATCTGACGCCGCAAGGTCTCTGGTTTAATGAGCGCCGTGATCTCCGGGAAATTGACCTCCTCATGGCCCTTCATCCGTCCTTCAGAGAGCATCACCTCGTTGGGACCAACTGTCGCTCCCAGTTCGATCATCTGCCTCACCAGGGCCACATCGCCTGTAGCGATCGCGAGCTGCAGAGGCGGCCACCCATTCTCCATATTCACCGATGCCCCACGCTCAAGCATGAACCGGCCCAGATCCGCACCTCCCCGGCTCAAGGCGATCGTCAAGGGCGCCCATCCCTCATCATTGGGCACATTCGGATCTGCCCCGTTCTTGAGCAAAAGCTCGAGCATGGGACGGTCCTTCTTGAAGGCCGCGTAATTCAACAACGGGGAATTATACCGGTAACGCCCCTTCACATCCGCGCCCTGGATGATCAGTTCTTCGGCCTTCTTCATATCCGAAAAAAGAACCGCGATCAAAAGATCATTCTTCTTGTCCCCCGAATAAGGAACGCCGACGCCGGCATTATGAAAGGCCTCCACAATGTCCGTCTCATTATTAAAGGCCGCGGTCATGATCGGGGTCCAACCCGTTTCATCTTTGGCCTTCACATCCGCACCCTTACGGATCAATTCCTCGACGACGTCAGCCCACTTGTACTCGACGGCATACGCGAGAAGCTGTTTTCCGCTCTTGGTCTTCGCGTTCGGATTCGCGCCCTCGTTGAGAAGCGACAACACCTTGGGCTTGTCCTCGGCCACGATCGCCATGATGATATCCGTCTTCTTCTCCCCGGTGTAGGAAACCGGAACCCCGGCCTTGCGCAGGACGGCCAGCACCTCATATTTCTTGTATTCCACGGCATAATCCACCGCGGTCTTTCCTTTATTATCGCGCGCGGTCACATCGGCCCCCGCATCCACAAGCATTTTGGCGATCTCGGCATTCCCGTAAGCACCGCAATACAGGATCGGCGTGAACTGATTGACCGGGCTGGCCAGATTGACATCAGCCCCCTTCTGCAAAAGGATCTGAACGATCTCCGTATATCCCTTCCAGATCGCCCCGCCCAAGGGGGATATTCCCATGACCATGGCACCGGTCGTCTTGTTAGGATCGGCCCCGTGCTCCAGCAAGAACTGCACCATCTCGGCATTCTTGTTGGTAACAGCTGTATACAGCGGCGTCATGCCAAAATCTCCAAACGCATTGACATCATACCCCTGAGCGACCCTGGCCCTGACCCCTGCCATGTCGTTATTGAACGCGGAACTATAAACACCCGACCCCATGGACGCGCAACCGCCGAATAAAACCGTACAAGACAAAACCCATAAGAAAACATGTTTCATAACCTCTCCTTGTAAATGGCAGACCTTACCTTTGGGACATATCGAGGGGAGAAACGAGAAAATACTGTCCGTCCTTATAGAAATCTGCGGGGCTGAAATCAATGCCGAGACCGGCCTTGACCCTGTCCGTCGTCATGGGCACCGCCCCCGGGCGGGCCACATTGAGAAGCGCCCAATCCGCCTCGGAGCACACAACATTGTCCTTCCCCCACACCCCGTAGTTGGTGCCGAGGAACTCCGAACCCACAACACTCCTGCGATTCCGGGCGGCCATGTCCACGGCGGCGGAATAAAGGTCCTTGGCCTCCCGGTCGTTCAGCGGCTGGGCCAGTTTGGCCACGTCAGCCCCGCGCGTCCCGTATTTTTCGATCATCTCTTTCTCGAAAATGATCCGGGGGCCCTGGCCGGGGACATTCTCCAGGAAATGCTTCACCCCGTTCACCTCCCGCAGATACAGTACCGTGTGCGAGGCATCGGATGCGCTCCCGCCGGAAAGAAGGTTGTCGGCCTTGTTGATGGCACGGCTCAAACCCTCGGCCTTGACCAGAAGGACATCCCCGGGCTGAAGCTCGTCGAATTTCTTATACGGCAACGGCGGGGCCTTGGTCTTGAGCGATCGGGTGATCGCCCCGGCCCACCGATTGGGCTCGTCGAGACGCGCCTCGATCAGGCCCTGCTCTCCCTTGAACCAGTCCGCATCCATGTTCTCTCGCAAAAGCTCGACGGTCGGGGCCGCAGCGCCCGATCCAAAGAACCCGCGATGCACGTCCCCCGACGAGGACGGGGATTGCGTCGCAGGAAGGTTCTTCAGTTTCAGCCCTGCGACCTCCGTCACACTGTCATTTTTCTCATAAGTCGTGCCCTTCAGTCTTCTGGTGAGGGCCCGATTCGAACGCTGGAACTCAAGGCGTCTCTGCTCCTCCAGCCTTTGCTGAGCCGCGATCTCCTCCGGGGTCGGTCCCGCCGGGGCCGGGGGCTCACTGAAGACCGCCTCCAAAAGACTTCCGAAGATGGTTGTCGCGACCATGGTCTGCATGCTGGGGCCTGAAGAATGCCGGACCTTGCGGGACACCGGGGCCTCCTGCTGATAAGAATCCCCTCCCTGATCGGAGCCGTAGTCGTAACTGTCGACGATCTGGGGCGCGCTGGGCTCGGGAATGTTGGCAACGGAACCGCAACTGTCGGCCCTGCCGTCCCCGTCAAAATCCAC
>JAAYZZ010000093.1 GCA_012514595.1 Elusimicrobiota bacterium | reverse complement strand
ATCGTCGCCATCGGCGAGACCGGCCTCGACTTCTGGTACAAGCACGTCCGCCGGGATGAGGACAAAAAGCGCGAACAGCGCGTGGTCTTTGAGCGCCATCTCGACCTCGCCAAACGCCATGATCTGCCCATTGTCATCCACAGCCGCGGGGCGTGGAGGGAGTGCCTTGAGATGACGGTCGCCTCGGGCGTGAAGAAGGCGGACTTCCACTGGTACAGCGGGCCTCTCGACATCCTCAAGGGGATCCTCGATGCCGGATTTGTGATCTCGGTCACGCCGGCCCTGGCCTACAGCGAGGAGCTGAAGGCCGCAGCCCGTCTGGCGCCTCTCGAGCAGATCCTCGTTGAGACCGACACGCCGGTCCGGGGATGGACGCCCAAAGATGTTCAGACCACGGTCACGCTTCTGGCGGAGGTGAAAGGCCTTCCGCGGGAGGAGGTGGCGAGGGTCGTGAATGCCACGGCGCGGGGATTCTTTATAATTAGGGACTGTCCCTAATTATCATGCTTGATTTTCCCGTCAAAATACCGATAATACCCTGCATTAAGTCAACTTTTCTTTCCTATGTATTCCATCATCGGCCGACAGAGTCTGAACGATATCCGCCGCCGGATCGACATTCGCGCCGAGGACCTGGTGCGCCACACCCATCCGGGACAGTTCATCGCGCTCATGCCCGAGACCTCCTCGCGCCCGCGCCCCTTTGTGGTCTATGACGCGGACCAGCGCCGGCGGTGCTTGTCGATCGTCTTTGACGAGACGGACGCGTTCACCCGCCGCCTTTTCGGGATGAAGGTAAACGACCCTCTCCATGCCCTGCAGGGGCCTTTTGGCGTTCCGTGTGTCCCGGAGAAAAAGGGGACCTATGTCTTCGCGGGAGAGGCCACAGGTCTGGCCTCCCTGATCGGGATGGCCCGCTCTTTCCGCGCCTCAGGGAGCAAGGTGATCGGGATCGCCGGATTTTCCTCCCGGAGATCCTCGCTTCTCGAGAACCAGCTCAGGCTCAATACCCACAAATGTTATGTGATGTACGGCGACGGAATGGCCGAGCGCAAGGGCGATATCCTCATCCCGCTCAAGAAAGTCCTCGCCGAGGAACAGGTCGCGCGCATCTATCTCGATGCCTCGCCCGTCATGATGCGCGAGGTCTATTACCTTGCTTGGTCGCACAAGGTCCCGGTCAGTGTCAGTTTGAGAGAGGTGATCGAGGCGCGCGGGGACTTCGATCCGCGCCGGCCCGTCCTCATCAGGGAGGGGCGTTATTATCCGTCGGTCGACGGGATATTTGTCGATGGGGAGATGGTGGACATCCACGAGATCATGGCCCAGATCCACGGGCCCAGGGAGTACGAACGATGCCGCAGGGAAGAAGCCGAACACGCCTCCCAAAGGAACGTGTTCGCTCGTTTCAAGAAGTTCATCTGGGGCTGAGCGCGCGTGAGGCGGTCACGGATGCCCGGATCTTCCTCGAGCGCGAGGGGGTCCTGAAAGGGGATCCGTGTCCCCTGGGGACGGACCACGTTGCGGTCCTGCGCCTGGTGGCCAAGGGAGATTTTGCCTCGGCCTTCGACAAGCTCCTCGAGACCAACCCGCTTCCCGAGATCACCGGACGTCTAGCGCCCGACCCTTACGGGGCTCTTCAGGTCTACAACCAGAACGGGGATCGGATCAGCCTTCGTCGGATCGAGCGGTTCCTGGCGGATCGCGCCCGCTCTGCGATCCCCGGTCTTTCGAAAACCACGGGACGTCCCAAGGTCGCGGTCGTGGGGGGAGGGGTGGCCGGACTTTCCCTCTCGCATTTTCTATCCCGTCGGGGACAGGCCGTGACGCTGTTCGAGAGCGCGGACCGCTGCGGCGGGAGCCTTGTGTCTTCGTGCGGGCTCTTTCGTGTTCCCCAAAGAACGGTGGACGGGATCATCGCTAGGACCGTTTCCCGGGGGATCGAGATCGTGACCAGCACGATCATCGGCCGGTCGCTCGGGTTGCGGGAACTCCTGGACCGCGGGTTTTCCTCCTGTATCCTTTCTGTCGGGGACGGGGCATTTGCTCCTCTGGGGATCCCCGGCGAAGGCCTGGCCGGGGTCTTTGACGCGGATCAGATCATGAGGGTCTCGCGCGAGGTCGCCTCGGGGGCCCGGGACCTTCTGCTCCCTCTGGGGCCGCGGGTTCTTGTGGTCGGACACGGGGAGGCGGCGCTCGATGCGGCCCGGACCGCGCTGCGCTTCGGACGCGAGGTCACGGTCCTGGTGGGCGGCCGCGAGGGGCTGATGGATCCCGTCGCCGCGGATCTTCGCGAGGCGGTTGAGGAGGGGGTGCGTATCAAAACAATGGCGCGGCCGGTGCGGATCGAGGATAATGGGGTCGGATGCGTCAAGGGGCTGGTCTGTCAGATGCTCCGCCCCTCCCGTCAGGGGGAGGGCCTGGAGGACGAGCCCCAGGGGGAGTTCCTGATCGAGGCCGAGACGATCGTCAATGCCGGGGAGGCTTCTGCGGACACCCTCTTCCTGCGGGATACCGGAGGATTGGACCTCGGCGAAGGCGGTGTGGTCCGGGTCGTTTCGCCCGAAGGGGAGACGACGCTGGAACATGTCTGGGCCTGCGGTGGGTGCGTGACGCCGGGGATGACGCTTTTGGAAACGCTCGCGGCCGCGGCGCGGACCGCGCAGGCCGTTGTCTAGGCCGATTTCTTTGTCGGGAGGAGGCAGGTTATGGTCGAAGAGATCCTTGGAAAGAAACACCGCGGCGAGAAGATCGTCATGCTCACCGCCTATGATCATCCCACCGCCCGGATCGTCGATGAGGCGGGGATCGATCTTCTGCTCGTCGGGGATTCCCTGGGGAATGTCGTGTATGGCCTCGAGCGCACCACCCAGGTCAGCAAGGAGATGATGCTCCGTCATGTGCAGGCGGTGTGTCGCGCGGCGAAAAAGACGCCGGTGATCGCGGACATGCCCTTCGATACCTACCAGGTCGATCGGCCCAACGCGGTCTTTCATGCCCGGGACTTCATGTACGCGGGCTGCGCAGGGGTCAAGATCGAGTGGTTCAAGCAGTGCCTCACCGTGGTGGATGACCTTAGGGCCGCGTCCATCCCCGTGATGGGGCATATCGGGCTCACGCCCCAGACCGCCGAGGCCATGAAGGTGAAGGGCCGCGGGGAGGAAGAGGCTAAGGCCATCCTCTCCCAGGCGCGGGCCCTGGAGGCCGCGGGATGTTTTGCCGTGGTGCTCGAGTGCGTTCCCGACGGTCTTGCGGCCGAGATCACCCAGAGCCTCAACATCCCCACGATCGGCATCGGTGCGGGTCCTCACTGCGACGGCCAGGTCCTGGTGGTTTCGGATATGCTCGGCCTCAATGACAGGGCGCCCCGTTTTGTGAGGAGGTATGCGGATCTGGGGGCGCAGACCCTGGCAGCTATTAAGAATTATAAAGCCGACGTGGAAAGCGGGGTTTTCCCCGGTCCGGAGCAGACGTTCCGATAGGGCCCAAGGATCTTTTTCTCGTCCTTGCTTTTTGAAATCTCTTTGTTACAATACACGGAATTATGAAATCCCCCGAACTCATGGACAAGGTGGTGGCCCTCGCCAAACGGCGGGGTTTTGTCTTTCCTTCCT
>JAAYZZ010000092.1 GCA_012514595.1 Elusimicrobiota bacterium | reverse complement strand
CTTGTTCTTGTCGATATCGCGGAGCCGAAAAGGGATGTGGAGAGGTTCCTGGCCCAAAAAGGATTTGATTTTGAGATCCTGCTGGACCGGGAGGGAGAGGCGGCCGAGGAATATCGGATCTCCGGGGTCCCCTCCTTTGTCTTTGTGGCAGCGGATGGCAAGGTCCGGGATGTCCTCCACGAGCTCCCCGGCGATTATCTGGAGATCCTGAAATAATTTTTGTTGAAGGCTTGACAGTCCACACATCTGTGTGGTACAAGAAGACATGGAAAAAACCGAGCTGACCGAAAAGCAGAGAGAGGTCCTTAAGTTCATCTACGAGGCCATTCGCTTCAAGAACATCGCCCCCACGATCCGGGAGATCGGCGAGCATTTCGGATTTTCTTCCACCGGAACGGTGCGGGACTATTTGAACGCCCTCGTCAATAAAGGGTATATCCGCATCCAGGAAGGCAAGTCCCGGGCGATCGAGCTGGTGAAGGGGGCCCTGTTCCAGGTGCCGGTCCTGGGGCGTGTCCAGGCCGGGCAGCCGGTCTACGCGGCCGAGGATCTCGTCGGATATCTCAATCTCGAACCCCTGGTCTTTCCCGGGCCTGATGTCTTTGCGCTCAAGGTGCGGGGTGAGAGTATGCGCGATGAGGGGATCCGCGAGGGCGATTTTGTCCTGATCCGCAAACAGGACCATGCCCAGGAGGGCGATATCGTGGTCGCCTTGATCGGGGAAGAGGCGACGGTGAAGAAGTTGGCCAAGAGAAGTGGCCGCTATTTTCTGGATCCGGCCAATCCGGATTTCCAACCCATTCCTTTTACCGTTGAGACTTCGGTCATCGGCAAGGTGGTCCAGGTCGTGCGGGAATATTGATCCCAAAGGAGATTTTATGAAGATCGTGAAGACAGATAAAGCCCCGGCTGCGGTCGGCCCGTATAGTCAGGCCGTGATAACAGGCGGTCTTGTTCTTTGTGCAGGGCAGATCCCGTTGGATCCTGCGACAGGGAATGTCGTGGATGGCGATATCGAGGTGCAGACCGCTCGCGTCTGTGAGAACATCAAGGGGGTTCTCGCAGGCGCAGGCACCTCGATCGACCGGGTGGTGAAGGCCACCGTGTTCCTCAAGGACATGAACGATTTTGCGGGCATGAACAAGATCTACGCCCAGTATTTTACGAAGGATTTTCCGGCGCGTTCGACCCTGCAGGTCGCACGGATCCCCAAGGACTGTCTGGTCGAGATCGAAGTGGTGGCGGAGATATAAGTGAAAAGAGAAGAGTGAAAGGTGAGAAGTGAACGGGGAGGGTAGGGAGGAAGATTAAGAATTGGGGGAGGATTTTTCTTCGAGTCTTGATTCTTTCTGGTGTCTTACATCTCTTTCGGGCCTTCTTCCTTCTTTCGTTCTTTACTTTTCAACTTTTACGACTCGCCTTTCGCTCTTCCTCTATTGACTTCTTTCTGATTACCCCCTATCATTTCCCCATACAAGGGAGGCATTCATGGTTCTTGCGATCGGTCTTTTGGTTATCGGTATTTTGTCCCGCTTCATCCCGCATGCCCCGAACTTTACGCCGGTCCTGGCGCTCGCTCTTTTCGGCGGGGCCTATCTCCGTCGGAGCCATGCGATCTTCCTGCCGCTTTTTCTCATGATCGTTTCTGATGTCTTTTTAGGGCTTCACGCCACGATCCCCTTCACCTGGGGCAGCGTTCTGGTATGTTCTCTGATCGGCCTTTGGGTCAGGAAGAACAGGACGCCTGTGCGCATGTTGGGCGGAGCGTTTATGTCGGCGATCTTCTTCTTTATGGTTACGAATTTCGGCTCCTGGCTGGCGTATTATCCGCAGACCGCCGCAGGGCTTAAAGAGTGCTACATCCTGGCCGTGCCGTTCTTCCGCGCGACTTTGGTGAGCACATTGGGCTATAGCCTGGTCCTTTTCGGCGCGTACGAGATCATCGCGCGCCGCGTGAAGGACACGGCCTTGGCCCCTGTTCTTTTGCAGTAATCTTCTTTCTGTACCAGGGCGGGGAAACCGTGTGCGAATCACGGGCAGTCGCGCTACTGTAAGGCCGAAAGGCTTGAGCCAGAACACCCCCTTGGTATTTTAAGTGATCCGTGCTGCGCGTCACAGCAGGGGGAGCGCATAGATCTTTTATGGCCCTCTTGCTACTTCGGTAGCGAGAGGGTTTTTTATTGTTAGGGGGAGAAAATGAAGAAGACTGTTTTGTCGGTGATCGTGTTGGCGGGGCTCAATGTCTCGGGTTGGGCTCAGGCTGTCGATCTGGACCCCATCGTGATCACAGCCAGCCGTGTGGCCCAGCGGGATTACCGG
>JAAYZZ010000091.1 GCA_012514595.1 Elusimicrobiota bacterium | reverse complement strand
TATCGACCGCCTTGTCCTCATCGGGGCTGAGGTAGGCCTGGGTCAGCCAGTAGGCGATATCCCCCCGGATCGAGGCGCCGTCAAAAAGGACCCCGCGCTTGGCGATGGCCTTGATGAAATGGCCCGGGGCCCACCAGGCGTTGATGATACTCTCCGTCGGGGTCTCCTGCTCGATACGCGACAAGGCCCGGTCCCACGCCGAATTGAAGATCGTGTTCAAGTTTTTTGCAACACTCCCACGACCATGGGCCACAGAGAAGGCGGTCAGGATCAGGGATCCCGAGACGATCAGGACCGTTGCCGTCCTGGGGGGGGCCTTGAAACGTTCTGCCCAGAGGGATCTTTGTGCCCACAGGACCTGGAGGGTCTCGGAAAAGAGAAGGCCCAGGGCCGGAAGACACAGGAGCGAGAAGCGCTGGGCCCCCAGGCTCAGGATAAAGGTCACCAGAAGAAAGGTCCCCAAGAGCACCGATCTGTCCGACGGGGGTTCTTTTCTCAACAGACCCCGAAAGGCCCAGACCAGGGGCCAGAGACCTCCGACAAAGAAGATCCACCCGCCGCTCTGCCGGATCGTCTCAAGGAGGCTCCCGTTGTGAAGTTCTCCGACCATGATGAACAGGTCCGGCCAGTCCCTGAGCTTGGGCAGGATGAACTTGTTGAGCTCTCCCCACGCGAAGAAGAGGATATCGATCGAGTGCCGGGGCCCGTAAAAAAGAAGAAGAAAGACCCCCAAGATCAGGAGAAGGCCTCCGGTCGTGAAGAGGGGGGCTCGCCATTGCAGGTGCCCCGTCATTTTCCGGACGATCCCGATGGCGACCAGTCCTATGGCCATGATCCCCAGGATGAACCACCAGCCGTACCAGAACTGGGTGTAGAGGGCCAGCGTGAGGGCGCAGAGGGTGAGGAAGATCCCTGCGGTCTTGCGATCCCGGCGGCCGACGGCAGCGATCAGCCAGGCCATCCCCAGAAGGGGGAACAGGATGCTGTAGGTGTCGTTATCATACCAGCCGTAGGAACTGCGTTTGAGATAGATCGGCGCCATGGCCATGAATGTCGCCGCGATCGAGCCGGGGAACCAGTGGTGCCCGCAGGCCCAGCAGCCCAGAAGGAAGGCGGCGATCACCAAAGGAAAAAGGATGAGGGGCGTGAAGCCGACATTCGTCATGAGGTCAGTGCCCGGCGAGAAGCGGGATACGACCCGATGGACCCACGCGCCGATATAGGGATGCCAGGTCTGCGGCTCCCAGTATCCGACGGGCGCAAGCATTCGGTCATTGAAATATTGACTGCCCTTGATCTTTCCCGGGGATCCGTCCGTGAGGATCCGTTCCGTCAGGTCCAGATAATAGTAAGAGTCCGAGGCGAGGAGATAGTGTTTGTCCTTTCCGTCGGCCTGGGCCATGTTCTGCCCCAAGGTGTCAAAGGCCTTGCGGATCTTGGCATTGTCCTTGCGGACCATTTCCTGGAACAGGTTCTGGATGATCCTTTCCTTTTGCTCGGGAGGGAGCTGGGGATACTGGCGTTCGACCTGGGCGGTCACCGCCATCCGGACCCTGTTGAGGACCAGGAGGGTGCTCTTGTCGTAGGCGTCGGATGTCACGTGGTGGGTCAAAGGGTAGAGCCTGACCCAGATCCCGAGGAGAATGGGGATCAGGGCGCCCAGGATCCAGGGAAGCCATGCGGGCCAGCGTCGGGGTGATGACATGGCGATTACTCTAATCGTTTTGTGGTGTGTCCGCAAGATTAATGTAGGCGTTGTGGATCTTGTCCGCAGGGATCGCCAGGATCGCTTTTTGCTCGGATGTGCGCTTGGCGCTGATCAGGCCCAGGAACCGCCCGTCGCGATCAAAGACAGGGCCGCCGCTGTCCCCTTCATAGTGGGAGACATTGATCTCAAAGAGCTCGGCCGAGGGACCCTGGGCGGTCATTCGGGAGCCCAGCCCTGTGATGTGTCCTGCGGAGATGGTATTGTTCAGAAGAGGCGAATGACCGATCGTGACGATCTCGGCCCCCAGTTTCAGTGTCTTTGGATCCGCCCAGACGACGGGGGACAGGGGGCGGGGAGGCGTGATCCGGAGCAGGGAGAAATCATAGACAGGAGAGATGAAGATGATCCTGGCCGGGAATCCATCGTTGCTTCCCAGGGAGACCCTGACCCGTTGACTTCCGAAGATCGTATGGGTATTTGTTGCAATAATTCCGCCGGAGGAGAGGACGACCCCGGCCCCCGAGCGGGAGCGGGTCAGGACCCGGCGTCGGAGGGGGCGTTGCGAGTCCGGGGTCACGGCGCTGAGAGATTCTGCGGTCACGGTCACCAGAGAGGATCGCAGGGTCAGGAGGTGGTCGAGCCGGCTTGGGGCCGTGAGACCCTGGGCGCTCACGGGCGAAACAAAAAGAACAAGGATGAAGAAGAGGATAAGGGGCATGGAACTTATTTTAGGGGCCTCGCGGAAAAGAGCAAGTTTT
>JAAYZZ010000090.1 GCA_012514595.1 Elusimicrobiota bacterium | reverse complement strand
TTCATCACGACCTGCGAGTCGCACACAACAAGATCCGGCGGTCGTTTCAGGTTCGAAAGGGCCGGAACGTATTCGCGTTCCTTCACCACCATCACGCTCGCGTCATTGTCCAGTGCGTCCCGGATCGCCTGGACCTGGGGGAGGATCAGCCGCCCCTTGGGGGCCTGCAGGTCGATCGGAACGATCAGGACCACGGTCCCGCCCGAAGGAACAAGATCGCCCAGCAAAGACGGGGTCCGCAAGAGATCCGCAGGGCACAGGGCCAAAAGAGCGTGCTTGATCTCCCGCATCCTCTCTTCCCGACGGGACATGTCCGTGCTGGAGAGCACCAGCACCTCACGCCCGACCCCCTTCAGACGCTCCAGGAACTCTCCCGGAACCTCCCGAAGGTCCGCCTTGTTCACAACGATCACAAACGGCTTGTTCTTCGCCGTGAATGTCCGGACCGCGGCGTCCTCGGCCTCTCCCCAGACACCCGGCTCAACGACGAGGATCGCGATATCAGAGCGGTCGAGGGCCTTGTGTGTCCGCTCAACCCTCTTTCCGCCCAGGCCCGAATCATCGTCCAGACCGGCAGTATCCAGAAGAACGACAGGCCCCAGGGGCAGAAATTCCATGGTCTTCTCAACGACATCGGTCGTCGTTCCCGCGACAGAAGAGGTGATCGCCACATCCTGCCCTGCGACAAAATTGAGGAATGTGGATTTCCCCGCATTCATGCGCCCGAAGATCCCGATCTGGAGCCTGAGAGACTTGGGGGCCGTGTTCATGCCGTCCTTTCCGCCGGAGAGAACCGGCCAAAAAACCACCTCAAGGCCTGAAAGACGACCGGGACCACAACCGACCAGACCAGAAGCGACCCGATGATAAAGTGCCTCCAGTACCCCGTACCCGGGTCCTCGCCATCACACCGGAAGAACACGCAGTTCACATTCTCCGCCGGGGGCGTCAAAAGAAACGTCACCGTCAGAAGGATATAGACATAGATCAACGCCGGGACCAGGGCCTTGGGGTCAAACCCTTTCTTCCAGACCCCGTAAAAGGAGCACGGGATCAAGAGACCATGAAGGGTAACCGATGAGAAAAAGACCACGGGACCATAGCCCCACAACTCCGCGGTCCGCCCCAGCCCGTGTCCGAACATTTCCAGAAAGAAGTCCGCGATCCACATGAACTGGCCCGGGACCGCGAGGACCAGGGTCATGGTCAGAAGCCTCGGGTCCTTGCGGAACAGGCCCGCCGCCAGGATGAACGCCGTGACATTGCAGAACCACAGGGCATCCAGAACGCTTCCGTACTTCGAGATGTTCACGGTGATATCGAAAAGAACAGCGACGAGAACAAGCGTCCCCAGGATCTGGAACCGGTCCGGTCGTTTCATGTCCTCTCCCTTCTGTATCCCAACGCCATCAGATTCTCCGGGCTCAAGATCCGACCCACCATATCATCCCCCAACTTCTCCTCGAGAAAACGACGCAGATCCGTCCGACGAGAGCCTTCAAATTCCTTCAAAAGTTCCCCGCAGCGTCCATATCCCAGATGCGGCACAAAGGCGGTCACGATCATGCGGCTCTGATCGACGAACGAACGGCACCGGGCCTCATCGACAGAGATCCTTTCAACATACTTCGCAAGGGCCTGATCCAGCCTCTCGAGGATCCCGAGGGACCCCAAAAGCGAATCGGCCAGAAGCGGAAGGAATTCATTGATCTGACAGGTTCCCCGCGAGGCGCTCTCTGTGACAAGCCCGTCGTTGGCGATCACCTGGAGTGCCCCCTGGATCGCGGATTCACACACAACCGGATTGACCTTGCCCGGCATGATCGAGGACCCGGCCTGAAGAGGTGGAAGCCGGACCTCTCCCAGTGCGTTCAAAAGACGTAAATCGTTCGACATTTTCATCAGATTGACCGCATGGGCCTTGAGAATGGCCGAGACCTCGACGAAGACATCCGCATTGGCGGTCTCGCCTGTCAGATTCTCCCCCCGGGAAAGCCCCATCCCGGTCACCTCACGCAATTTTTCGATCACAAGAAAAATATAATCACGCGGGGCCCCCATTCCGGTCCCGACCGCGGTCCCGCCGAGGTTGACCACCCGCAGCCGTTCCTCGCACTTGAAGACGCGCCAGCGGTCTCGCCCCAATCCTTCAGCCCAGGCCGCGAACTCCGCGCCCAGCGTCATGGGGACCGCCTCCTGCATCTCGGTGCGCCCGATCTTGACGACACCGGCGAATTCCTTTTCTTTCCGCTGAAGAGCCCCCTGAAGCGCGGCGGCCGCAGAACTCAGACTTCTCAAACCCTCGATCGCCGCGATCCTGACCGCGGTCGGAAAGACATCATTCGTGGACTGATGCCGGTTCACATGATCAAAAGGATCGACCTCTCCTCCGCCGAGGATCTGGGAGGCCCGGGTGGCCACGACCTCGTTCACGTTCATATGCGTCGATGTCCCGGCCCCGCCCTGAAGGGCATCGACCGGGAACTGGTCCTCCCATTGTCCGGCCCTGATCTCATCACAGGCATCCCCGATCGCCCGGCATCTATCCTCGGAAAGATCCCCCACCTCATGGTTCGCCAGGGCCGCCGCTTTCTTGACCGCCGCGATGGCGCGGATCAAAGAAGGATGGACCGGCCTCCCGGCGATGGAGAAATTCTCAAGCGCCCGAAAGGTATGAGAACCCCAGAGAGCCCCTTCGGGGATCTCCACCGTCCCCAGGATATCGGTTGACCGCCGCGTCCCCATGAACCCTCCTCAAGCCTTGGCCAGGGCCGACTTGACAGTAACCCCTGTAATGGACCCCAACTTTCCCGTGAGCGCGCCCATCTGATCAATGGTCATATCCACAACCAGGGTAATGACCGAGCAATGCCGTTCCTTGTACGGAAGGCCCACCCGGGCCACGATCTCCTCCCCGTACTCGCCCAGGACCCTGTTGACCAGAGGCGCCTGGACCTTCCGGTCCTCGAGGATGATCCCAACAAAGCCGACCCGTTTGTCCATGATCGCTCCCTCTTGAAGTACCTCGTTGCCTTTTCTCTTAAGAAAAAACCCCGGTCCTGATAAAAGGACCGGGGTCTTTCACTGATCTCCACCGGTCCCTTGCCTCAGGGCGCAAAACCCCTCGGGGCAGGACAGTTGTCTTATCCCGTCGTTATTTCACGTACAGCGGACGGGACTTGTACTGCGTATGCAAAAGATGATGCGCCTTCTCGGAAAGCGGCTTCTCCAGGAATTCCTTATAGATCTGCTGGATATGCGGATTGTCATGGGAGCAACGGACCTCCATGGCCTCATCCTCATCATACAACCCCTTGGCCCGCTGTTTGCGGATCTCGTCGGTCACCATGTACGGCTGACCGCCGCCGCCGACGCATCCGCCGGGACAGGCCATGACCTCGATGAAATGATACGGCAGCGGCTCATTGTTCTTCTGGGCCGCCTTGACCTTCTCCATGACGTATTTGACATTCGCAAGGCCATGGGCCACCGCGATGCGCACCTTGGTCCCCTTGACGTCGACCTCGGTCTCCTTGACACCATCGAGACCGCGCACATCCTTGAAGTTCACATCCTTCAGGTTCTCACCCGTCACATTATAATAAGCGGTCCGAAGGGCCGCCTCCATGACACCGCCCGTCGCGCCGAAGATGGTCCCGGCTCCGGCGTAATCCCCCAGGATCAGGTCCGCATCCTCATCCGCCAGACTTTCGAACTCGACCCCGGCCTGCTTGATCATCCGGATGAGCTCGCGTGTCGTGATGACGATATCCACATCCTGATAACCCGAGGCGAACATCTCCTCAACGCGGGTGATCTCATACTTCTTCGCCGTGCACGGCATGACCGAAACGTTCACGATCTTGGAAGGATCGATGTTCTTCTTCTGGGCGTAATAGGTCTTGGACATGACCCCCAGCATCTCGTGCGGGCTCTTGGCGGTGGAGAAGTGCTGGATCATATCCCCGTAATATTTCTCCATGTAATCGACCCACGCCGGACAGCAGCTCGTAATGAGCGGAAGCGGGCCCTTGCCATGGACGAAACGCTCCACGAACTCGGCCGCCTCCTCCATGATCGTCAGGTCTGCCGCGAAATTCGTATCAAAGACCGCCTTGAAACCCAGACGGCGGAAAAGCGCGTAGAGCTTCTTCGTCAGGTTGGTCCCGACCGGATATCCGAACCCCTCCCCGACGGCCACACGCACCGCGGGCGCCACCTGGACGACACAGTACTTCTCCGGATCCTGAAGGGCCTCCCAGACCTTGCGGGTATCATCATGCTCAAAGATAGCGCCCGTCGGACAATGGGCCGAGCACTGCCCGCAGCTCACACAGGGCGACTCGGAAAGCTTGATATCTCCGGCGGGAGAAATGCGCGTCTTGAACCCGCGATCGATGAAGGAGAGCGCCCAGACATCCTGCATGTTCTGGCAAGCGTCGATACAGCGCCCGCACTTGATGCACTTCTTGGGATCCAGGATGATCGTCCCCTTCGAATTGTCCGCCGGGATCTCGGCAAGGATCCGCTGGAAGCGGTCATCACGGATCCCGAAATCCGCCGCGATCTTCTGCAGCTCGCAATCATTATTGCGCCCGCAGATCAAACAGTCCGTGGGGTGGTTCGAAAGGATCAACTCGAGGACCGTGATGCGCGTCTTCACGATCTCGGGGTCATGGGTGACGATATCCATGCCGTTCTCGAAAGGAGTGCAGCAGGCCCGCAGCATCTTGCGGTTGCCCTTGGCCTTGACGATGCAGATCCCGCATCCGGCCGACGGAAGAAGGTCCGCATGTTTGCAAAGCGTCGGGATGTTGACCTGGACCTTCTTGGCCGCATCGAGGATCGTCGTTCCCGCAGGGACCTCGACCGCCCGCCCGTTCACAAACCCTTTGACCATTGTGACAACACTAGACATGGATAAACTCCTTTTTGTCCTGAAGAACGTTCGCTACTGACGAAGGACCGCACCGAACTTGCAGACCTCATAACACTGTCCGCAGCTGATGCACTTGTCAGGATCAATCGTATATTTCTCCTGCCGGTTCCCGGTGATGGCATTCGCCGGACACACCCGGGCACACATACCGCATCCGGTGCAAGACTCTTTGGTGATGAGATAGGTCACCAGACTCGCGCATTTCCCGGAAGGGCACTTCTTGTCCAAAACATGGGCCAGATATTCCTTCTCGAAATATTTCAGGGTCGACAGGACAGGATTCGGTGCCGTCTGCCCCAACCCGCACAAAGACGCCTTCTGCATCGCGTGGGCGATCTCGGAAAGCTTCTTGAGATCCTCGATCTGGCCCTTCCCCTCCGATATCTGATTCAAAATGTGCAGCATCTGGGTCCCGCCCACACGGCAGGGCGCGCACTTTCCGCAGGACTCATCGACGCAGAATCCCAGATAGAACTTCGAGATGTCGACCATGCAGTCATTCTCATCCATGACGATCATCCCGCCCGACCCCATGATGGAGCCGAGTTTCTGGAGCTCTTCGTACCCTACAGGCGCATCAAAGAACTGTTCCGGGATCACGCCGCCCGAAGGACCTCCGGTCTGGATGGCCTTGATCTGCCGATTATCCAGGACCCCGCCGCCGATATCAAAGACGATCTCGCGGAGCGTGATCCCCATCGGGACCTCCACAAGCCCCGAATTCCGGACCTTGCCCGTGAGGGCGAACACCTTCGTCCCTTTGGAACCCTCGGTCCCCACACGCCCGAAACTCTCCCCGCCATGCAAAAGAATATAGGCCACATTGGCCAGGGTCTCGACATTGTTGATGACGGTCGGCTTGCCCCAAAGCCCCTTCACAGAGGGGAACGGCGGACGCGGACGCGGATAGCCGCGAAGCCCCTCAATGGAGGCAATGAGCGCGGTCTCCTCGCCGCAGACGAACGCCCCGGCACCAAGCCGGATTTCGATATCGAAAGAAAAGCCTGTGGCAAAAATATTCTTCCCAAGAATACCCTTTGCGTAGCACTGGTCGATCGCCTTCTGAACCCGCTCGACCGCCAGAGGATACTCGGCGCGGATGTAGAAAAATCCGCGCGTCGCTCCAACGGCGATCGCGCCGATCATCATGCCCTCGATCACAGAATGGGGATCGCCCTCAAGGACCGAACGGTCCATATAGGCCCCGGGGTCGCCCTCATCGCCGTTACAGATGATGAACTTCTCATCCCCCTTGACGCCGCGCGTGAGGTTCCACTTGAGCCACGTGGGAAATCCCGCACCGCCCCGGCCGCGCAGACCGGACTTCTTCATCTCCTCGATGACCTTTTCAGGGCCCATTTCGAGCGCCTTCGCAAGCCCCTGGTAACCGTCATGCGCCACATAGTCCTCAAAGCTCTCGGGATCCACGACACCGCAATGGCGAAGAACGATCCGCATCTGCTTGTTCTTGCGCTCCACGACAAGCTCCTCGACCTTCTCGCCTTTCACGATCGTCTTCTCAATGATATCCGGGATATGTTTCAGTTCCACCCCGCCGTAGATCACGCCCTCGGGAAGGACCTTGACCGCAAGCCCCCTGTCGTAAACACCCAAATCAGAGGCCATCACGACCTGCACCTGGTCCGTCAGACCGCGATCGCGGATCTGGGTGCTGAAGGAGATGTGCAGATCACGCTTTTCCTTCTTGAGATTTCCGGTTGTATCTTGGATGAGGATCCGTTTCATGGCATGTCCTATCATTTGTATTAGATCTCGTAAATATGGTTCTCCACAAGTCTCTTCTGGCACACATGCTCGTCCATGATCTTGTGGGCCGCGTCCTTGGTCACCTTGCCGTAAAAGACATGGGGAACCCCCTCAACATTGACCTCGACCAGAGGCTCCGCAGAACAGAGCCCCAGGCATCCGCACTTCTGAATTTTCACATCGAGTTTTCGGGTCTTGGCTTCCTCCTCGAGGATCCGAAAGACCTCATCCGCTCCCGCGGCGATCCCGCAGGTGCTGTAGCCCACACGGATCCAGTTCCCGGGGCGTTTCCCCAGAGTTTCATCCTTCATCTTATAGAGATCCTCTTTGCTGATGCCCATGACGGCCTCCTGAAAAGTTTATTTCTTGGAATGTTCGCCAATGATGGTGGCGACATCACTGCGCTTGACCGCGCTGTAGACCTTGTGATCCACGGTGATGACAGGCGCCAGTCCGCAGCATCCGAGGCACCGGACGATCTGCAGATGAAAAAGCCCGTCCTTGGTCGTTTCCCCCTCATCAACATGGAGAATGTGACGGATCTCGTCGATCAGAGCGGGAGCCCCCTTCAGATAGCAGGCCGTCCCCATGCAGACCGAGATGGTGAATTTTCCGGGAGGCGTCAGTTTAAAATAATTGTAAAAGGTCAGGACCTCGTAGATCCGGGCCAGAGGCTGGTCCATCTGACGGGAGATCTCGAGAGAGGCCTCCCGCGGCACATAGCCGTAGCGGTCCTGAATGTCGTGGAGGATCATGATGAGGTTTCCCTCTTTGTCCTTCCAACGCTCAACGACCTTCCTGACATCTTCGCTGAGTGTTTCGATCACCATGGTCTATCTCCTTGGGTTGTCCGATCGGGCAAAGGACCGCATCAGAGGATCGTTCGGAAAAGGCCTCGAACGATGGCGGAAGCAGACATTCGCATAGAATCGGGAAATGTGTCTCGATTATAAAACGATATCCGGATCATGCAAGATTTTTTCCCTGCTGTTTTTCAGAAAACGGAAATCGAGAATAAATATCGATATCGGCAGAAAAAAGAGAGGAGGCCCCCTACTTACCCGGCCTGCCAAAAACATAGGGACCGATCGCATCCCTGATCTTGACCGCCAGGATCGT
>JAAYZZ010000089.1 GCA_012514595.1 Elusimicrobiota bacterium | reverse complement strand
CGGTCCGGGGTCTCTTTGATATCCGCCCCCACCTTGAGAAGTTCCCGGCGCAGGTCGCTGATCCGGTCCGACTCCTTGGCCCGCGCATGGGCGATGTCCTTGAGGACCGTTGGACCTTGGGCGAACATAGCGACAACGGTCATGATAGGGACCAGGTCCGGGCACGCAGCCAGGGAGAAAGTCCCTCCCTTCAGTCGGACCGGACCCTTGAGGCGCATCTTTCCGCCGGATGCCGCACAGGGATGCCCCATCTTTTTCAAAAGTCCCACGATGGCCCCATCCGCCTGCGGAAGGGCCGCGTCAAAACAGCCCCGCAGCGTCACAGACGAACGGACCAAGGCCGATGCGACCATGAAGAACGCGGCAAGGCCCAGATCCGAAGGCACATGAAAGTCCTTGAGCCCACGGAACACCTGGCCGCCGGGGATCCTGAACTCACGCGCCGAACGCCGCACGATACGGATCCCGGCACGCTCAAGGACCCTCTCGGTCATGACGACGTAATCAGAGGACACCAGTTTGCGCCCCTTCAAAAGCAAACGGGTCTCTTTCTCCAAACGAGGGCTGGCGATCAGAAGGGCCGAGATGAACTGGGAACTGAGGGACCCATCGATCATAAGAGACCCCCCGCTCAATTCCCCCCGGCGATAAACAACGGGAACCGACTCAACAGCTCCCCTTCCGCGAATATCCAGCCCCGCCCGGCGCAAGGCCTCGCACAGATGACGGTTAGGCCGCCCGACGAGCGTCCCGCGGCCCGTCACGGTCGCTCCATGAAAATAGAACGGGAGCAGGGGCAACAGGAAACGAAGCGAGGTCCCGGACTCGCGGACATCGACGCGCCCCGTCTTTTTCCGTGAAGGCTGACCCGGAGCATCGACCCGGATGTCGCCCCGGGGACCTTCCTTGATCCGGACGCCGCAGGAACGGATGATCCGCATCGCGGCCTTTGCATCATCGCAATCCGAGAGACCGAAAAGACGCGAATGCCCGCCGCAGGCCGCAACGAACACGGCCCGGATCGAATAGGATTTTGACGCAGGGAGAAAAATGGAACCGGAAAGACTGGGAACTGGATCGATCTTAAGGATCATGGGGAAAAATAGAAAAGTAGGGACAGTCCCTATTTTCATCTCTTCGGAACGACCTGATCGTTCTTTCGGACCTTGCGACTGGAGAACGGCGGAATGAAATCCGCGGCCGACATCTCATCCTGGACACGGGTCACCTTCACATCCCCCAGATAGGTCTTGCCGCGGTAAATGGACATCACATCGTCCGGCTTGACCCCGTGCACGGAACCCATATCGAAGATCAAAAACTCCGTCTCGGTATCGACATTGAGGACCCTTCCCTCCCGCGCATTCTCGGGGGTGATGACGATCCTGTCCAGCGCCACACCGGAATCCCCGGACGCCGGGACGATCCCCGGACGTGACGGAAGGATCGCGCCCGCCTCCTCGAGCCCCTTCATCTGCGCGGTCAGACCCTCGTTCTGTTTCCGAAGCTCCTCGAGGGTCTTTTCAAGTTCCGCGACCCGCGCCTCCGAGGTGACGGCCTTTTGTTCGAAGGTCTTGGCCTTGGCCTGCGCCCCCTCCAGTTCTGCCGCCATCTTCTGCCTCAGATCGATCTTGGCCTGGGCCTCGGCCTCGAGGGCGTCCTTGACCTGCTTGTTCTCGGCCTTGATCTTCTCGCTCAGAGCCTTCTCGAGATCGATCTCCTCCATCAGGCTGTTGATCTTCTCATCCGCTTCCTTGTTCTTCGCCCGAAGAACCTCGATCTGCTGGGCCGCCTCTTTCAGACCCGCCTCGATCTTCGCATTGCGCCCCTGGAGGTCCGTCAGCGAGACCTCAAGATCCCGCCGGGTCTTCGTCTCCTGGGAGAGAAAGAACAGGCTGATGGCCATCCCGCAAAGAAGGATAATGATGG
>JAAYZZ010000008.1 GCA_012514595.1 Elusimicrobiota bacterium | reverse complement strand
GGGTCCCCGCCCTGGATCATGAAGCCTTCGATGACGCGGTGAAAGATGATCCCGTCATAGTACCCTTTCTTGACCAGACCCCGGAAATTCTCGCAGGCCTTCGGGGCCACATCATCAAAGAAAGAGAACTCCACTTCACCCTGCGACGTCTCAAAAACAACGTTCTGTCCCATTCTCGGCTCCTTTTGCGCTTGAACACACCCTGAAAAACACACAACTCCGACCAACGCCATCACGAAAATACTCAAAAATCTCATACCCCCTCCGGCGATATAGGCGGTTTCTTTTGGATCCCTTTTTCCTCCATCACATCCCGCAACCGCAGGGGCTCCTGCGAACCGGGATCCCCCTCCCCCGGCGGAACATCTGCCGGGAGTAAAGGCGCTGAATGGGGCTGGAGAGCCAGGTTCTCCTGGAGCGCTCGCGCCAACTCCTCCCGGAGGGTCCTGTTCTGTATCTTCATCTCATTGATCTGCCCCTCCAGGATCCCCTTGAGCGTCTCGAACTCCTTGCGATTCTTCTGCTCGTTCTTGAGGTCCTCTTCAAGTCGCGCAAGGGTCCTGTTCTTTTCCGCCAGGAGCTCCTCGAGCTTCAGACACTTCTGGTCCAGTTTCTGAACCAATGCCTCTTTGATATCGGGAGCGCTCTGTCCAGAATCCGGGGGAAGCGAAAGCCCCCCCGGCATTGCGGGGGATGCTTCCTTTCCGGGAAAACCAAGCCCGAACGCTCTCCTCCCAGGAAGGGCCGCCGCCTCGACGGGACCGGGAGATCCCGTCCGAATTTCCCGCATCAGCGTCTGAAAAAAGACCCCAAGTCCCACGGCCATGACCAGAATGAATATAAGAAAGAAAGGGTCCATATCTTATGGAAAAACAACCATGTCCGCCTGATATTTCACGCGAAGGCCCAAGGGACCGGAAGAGTCGCTCTCCCGCACCCCCGTAATGGCGTCCGCGCCCATGATCGCGGCTTCTCGCCGCATCTGTTCCAGAATAAAGTCCCGAGAGCGGTCCCTTTCCGCAGAAACGGAAACGACCCCGATCATCTCATAAGGCCTGTCGATCTTTTCAAAATAGAGAACCTGATCTCCGGAGGTTTTCGGAGGATGGAACGCCAGGCTTGTGTCCCGCGAGGAGACCCGGTAGACACTGCAACCGGACAACACAACAACCAACAAAACTAGAAGGGGGATCCGTCTGGCCATGATGATTTCAATATAGGAGCAATTCCAGAGCGGGTCAAGGAACGAACGGGATTTTTAGAGCAACGCCTGCCCTTAAAGAAGATTGATGACCTCTTGAGGAAGCCTCTCGAGCTCCTGGGTCCCGAGGATCTTGATCGACCAACGCAAAAGCTCCAGCTTTCGCTTGAGCTGGACATCGTCGGGTGAGGCATGCGGAAGTTTCTTGCGGGTCAAAAAGAACATCTTGCGCAAGGTATTGAAAACGATCCGCGCCTCGCGCGAACGGTTATTCCCCGCCTGGTTGACGGACTGGACGGCCTGATAGGCCTGCTCGCTCACGCTCTTTTCATAATGGTCCATCTTGCGGATGATCGCAGGGACCATTGTGTCGAAATATCGATAACGGTCCAAGATGAGGATCGTGTGCATGATCTCGATCTGCACAAAAGGAGACGCAGCCCTCTCGAGCTGGCGGAGAAGAAACCGCTCAACGAGGATTTTCTCCTTGGCCACGATCTGATCGGCGAACCGCTCCCGAAGGACACAAACCGCCGCGGCCTTTCGATAGGCCGGGGCCGCATCATCATTGATCATGGCCAGAAGGAATCCCTTGGAGGCCGTCGCGATCTTGAGGGCATACCCCCTGATCATGATCCTGTCATCAAAGATCCTCTCGTCCAGCATATGCTCCGTCAAAGGAGCAGACGAAGGGGCGCTCGCAGCAGACGTCACCGAAGAATTTCCATTCGCCGCTACAGGCTTGACCTCCGTCTGAACACCCTCGGCCCATGCCGGTATGACGATCAGAAAAAGAACAAAGAAAATGAAAGGAATTCCTCGGATATTCATGCCACCTCCAAAGAGAGATCAATAGACCGGCGGGAATGGGTCAAGGCACCGATCGAGATCCGATCGATCCCGGTCCCTGCGATCTCCCGAACTGTTCTTAACGTCACGCCTCCCGAAGCCTCCAAGAGAGGCCTCTTCTTGCCCGAATATCTCTCCACGATCCTGACCGCCCTCCGCATCACCCGCGGACTCATATTGTCCAGAAGGACGATCTCCGGAGCCCCTTCCAGCGCATCCCGCAGCTCCTCAAGGGTGTCGACCTCGATCTCGATCTTCTTTTTCGTGATCCTGCGAACGTGCGCGACAAGGTCCGCGAGCCTGCCGGGCCAACGCTGCCGATGATTGTCCTTGATGAGGACCATCTCCGAAAGATCATAGCGGTGGTTGACGCCACCGCCCGTCCTGACCGCATAACGCTCCAGAGGCCGCAGGCCAGGCGTTGTCTTTCGGGTGTCCATGATCGCGGTTTCTGAAGGATGGATCGCATCGGTATAGGAACGCGTCAGGGTCGCGATACCGGAAAGGGCCCCCAGAAAATTGAGCGCCGCGCGTTCTCCTGTCAGGATCGCACGTGTCCTCCCCTTGACCTCAAGGACGACAGTCCCTGCCTTGACCTTCTCCCCCTCCCGGCGGGACAAAGGGAACCGGCATCGCGGGTCCATCGCCCTAAAGACCGCCTTGACGATAGGAAGCCCGCAGACGACCGCCTCCTCCCGGAAAAGGATCCGAGCCCGCGTGACCTCCTGGGCCGGGATGCAGGTATTGGTCGTGATATCCCCGCTACCGACGTCCTCTCTCAAGGCCAGGCGCACAAAATAATCAATAATATTTTTAGATAAACAAGATGAAGGCATGAATTTGTCCGTGAAGTATCGTCGGAATTGTGGGAAAAACGGAGAGGCAGGGATTCGAACCCTGGGACCAGGTTTCCCCAGTCAACTTCTTAGCAGGAAGCTCCAATCAGCCACTCTGGCACCTCTCCAAAAGCTTTGAAGGTTAAGCACAATGCTGCTCACCTCTTTTTTCTAAAGAACGCGCTCACCAGGGCCCCGCACTCTTCGGCTAGAACGCCCTCCTCCACTTCGGGACGATGATTGAGCCGTTTATCTCCGACGATATCAAAGAGCGATCCGCACGCGCCCGTCTTGGGATCACGCGCCCCAAAAACGACCTTGTCGATCCGGGAAAGGACCAAGGCCCCGGCGCACATCGAACAGGGCTCAATAGTAACATACATCACACAATCCTGCAACCACTTGACCTGGAGAAAATTCGTGGCCTGCGTGATGGCGATCATCTCGGCATGAGCGGTGGGGTCCTTGAGGGTCTCGACCTGGTTGTGGGCCCGGGCAATGATCTCCCGGCCATGGACGATGACCGCCCCCACAGGAACCTCATCGGCCCCCGCGGCCTTTTTAGCCTCGCGAAGCGCCTCGCGCATGAAATATTCCGAAGACCCGATCTGGATCATAACGCCTCTCTTATGGTCGAAAAAAAGTCCTGCCAGGACCCGGAGGCCCTGGCAGGACTGCGTCTTTCACCTCAACAGAGGATCAATAACGGGAAGAATAGCCCCGGCCACCGCCGAAACCACCCTCACGACGACCGCCGCCGAAACCGCCACGGCTTCCGCCCTCGGTCTTCGGACGCGCCTCGTTCACAGTCACGGCACGGCCCTTGATCTCCTTGCCGTTCATGCCTGCGATCGCAGCCTGAGCTTCCTGGTCGTTGTTCATCTCAACGAACCCGAAGCCGCGGGAGCGGCCCGTCATTTTGTCGTTGATGACATTCGCGGATGCGACTGTCCCGAACTGCCCGAAAGCCTCGAGCAGGTCGTCCTTGGTTGCGTCAAACGACAGATTTCCAACAAAGATGTTCATTCTCTCTCTCCCTTTTTGTTTTTTCCGGACGTGGTCTTAAGCGGACGCCCAACCTGCTGCCCCAACCTTATCTGTTTCCCGTTCCGGGGCCGAACGGAGAAAATCTTAAACGCGCCTGACAGGGGTCGAACCTGTAACCTTCTGATCCGTAGTCAGATGCTCTATCCAATTGAGCTACAGGCGCAAATCACTTCAAGGATCTTTAGTGGCTTTACCCGACCACGGACCGAAGGGAACCCAGGCAGGACGACCAAACCACAAGCGCCTCAATTCTACACGGAAAGTCTCTTCTGGCAAGGAAAAAGAAAATCTTTCTCTTTTCAGATCTCCTGCCAGTCCTGAGGGTCCCCACTGGGCGTCCCATTGAGATTGGCCAGGTTCTCATCGTAATGGATCGCGCCATTATTCGCAACCTCGACCTGACTTCCGACCACCGCCCCGTAAACATAGGCATTGTTTTCGATCGTGATATTCGTATCCGGCGCGTAAATCGCGCCATAAACATTTCCATTGTTCTCAAAGACGACGCCATCCGTCCCGTCATAGGTGCTATAGATCTGGAGCGCCTGGGGATCCTGGGTCAAGTTGTTGATCGATGCGTTATTTCGAATACTGATGACCCCATCGGTATAAATGATCAAACTTCCCCCTTCCAGAATATTGATATCCAGACTATTCTCCACATCAATAGCCGCCAGTCCGGTCAAATAGAGCCGCACATCCCCGTCGATGTTCAAGGCGGTCCCGTTCTCTGCGCTGATCTGACCGTATTTATAATCCCCGGCTGTAATGGTCATGGCCTGGTTGTTCGAAAGTGAAATGTTCCCTAAAGAGGAAAGGGACGCGAGATCCTCCGGGACAGTCACGGAAGAAAGGGTCACCGTGTTTTCGTGGCTCTGCTCTCCTGAAATAATGGCATTATTCCCGACAAGAACTGTTCCTCCCGGCCCTGTCGTGATATCTCCCATGACAATAGCATTATTCTCGATCCCGACCACATTGACCGTTCCCCCATTGGTCCCAATGTCCCCGTTCTCTAGTACATTTGAGCCACCATAAAGACCATCAAGGGAATTGTAACTGTCCACAAGGACATTATTGCCAACCATGACCCCTCCCTGCGCAAAAGCCGCGTAACCAAAGAGAGGATCAGCCCCCAACCGGACCTGGATGGCCCGGCCCCCATCTGTGTACCGAGCGAAAGACGAATCCCCTGCCCCCGTAACGATGCGGCCATTCGCACTCACCGTGACCTCATAATCACCCGTCGCCAGGGCTCCCCCCGCCGTCTTTTCCTCTCCCAAACAGGTAGAGCAGCTGGTGCACAGACCCCCGCTCTCATCCTCAAGCCCCCGGCAGTTGTTCGAATTGATCTCCCAAAGCGCCCGCTGCACACCCGCCTCGGCAAGCCAGAACGACTGGAGCGAATGGAGGTGCCGCCGCGCGACATCCCCCTCTTGAATACTTCGGAGCGCCGTAACGCCGCCCAAAGTCCCCACCACGAACACCACCATGAGGGCGATCAGAAGCGCGGCCCCTTTTTTATCCGTCAGCCTATTCATTGCGCAGCCTCACAGTCTCCCGCAGCGAGAACGTGATCGGGGTCTGACGATACATCCGCTCGCCCTCGATATCAATGACGAGACTCTCCCCGGACTTGATGAACTTGAGCCGCGAGATCCCCTCGGCGACCGTTCGATAGACATCCGGCGGATACTCGCGGATCAACTCGCCTTCGTAGAGATAGTAATCAATATCCTGCTCATTGGGCGTATCAAAGGACAGGGTATCGCTGTCATCATCCACAACGCTCACCGTGCTGGCCCCGCTCTCGCGGACCTCGCGCACAATGCGGTCCATGGCCCGGCGCACATCCTGCTGCAGGTCCAGCAGGGCGGTATCGCGCGAATAGACCATCCAGCCCACGGTCATGGCCTCGAACACCCCCAGGGACACGACCAGAAAAACGGCCAGGGAGACCACCACTTCTATCACGGTCAATCCCTTGTTCATGCGCCCTCCATCATGGTCACCAGGGAGAACGAACGGGCCCGGCTGCCCGGATCCTCCCAGTCAATGGTCACGGTCACGGTCAAAAGCCCGCTCCCCTCACCCGTTGTCGCAATGGTCTCCCCCTGGAGAGGCGTCAGGCCCGCGGACGTCAGGTCCTCCCCATCCCAGTCCCATCCTCCCTCGTTGATCTGCGTCGAAATGGAAGCCGGATCCGTATTGCGGATGTTCTCAAGAACGAACTGGGCGTGAGAGGCTGCGATGGTGGCGTTCCTGTTCGCCTGATTGAGGGTAAGGCTCAAAAAGAAGAAAGACACGATCGCGGCGATTGAGATGGCCAGGATCAGGACCGCGATGAGAAGTTCAGGGATGGAGAACCCCGAGCGAGTGAAAAGCCTTCTTTTCATAGCCTCTCCTTCTCCCCGTTGTTCTCTCGCCACAAGTATAGCACCTAAAAACGTGAAAAAAAACACACCACAGGAAGGATCAGAGCCGTTCGGCCTGTTTGAGCAGGGCTTGGCGGTCCAGTCCGATGCGCTCCATGGCCTTGTCGGGATCCTCCCGATATCCGCGGCAGAAGGCCGTGACATCGGCAACAGTATGGATCCCCTTTTTGTGGATCTGCTTGAGGACAAGGGCCCGGACCAGCGTTTCGTTAATAATATCCCGGGGAGAACGCCCGGTCTCGCGCGCCAGGCGGTCCCGATAGACGGTGCTCGGCGACATCAGGACGATCTTGTTCTGATCATAATTGTACTTGTAGACCGGCGCCAGGAGGATCTTCTGCTGTTCCATCCCGCCGGTCTCAGAGACCTCATCGACCATACGAAAGAGCTTGTCCCCGACATGGAAACGCCTCAACACGACAAAGACGTCAATAAGATTGACGAGCATTTCCGGAATATTCATCGGCTCGTTCTGAAGACGGATGATCGCCTCACGGGAGGTGAGGGCATGGATCGTACACAGACAATATTTCCCCACGTTCATGGCCGTGATCATGTCGCGCGCCTCGATGCCACGCACCTCCCCGACGATGATCCGTTCGGGCCGCATGCGAAGGCTGTTCTTCACAAGGTCCGCCAGCGAGAGATCGTCATCGCTCTCGAGACGCGAGACCGCATCCAGCAGGAACGTGTTGAGCTCGAGGGTGTCCTCCATGACAACGAGATGTTCCTTCTCGGGGATAAAACTGAGAAGGGCGTTGAGAAGCGTGGTCTTTCCTGTCCCGGGGCCTCCGGCGATCATGATATTGGCCGGACGGACAGAGAAACCTTCGACATAGACCCACAGCTGGGCCGCGACCTCGTAGGTCAGGCTCTGCCGCTCGATCAGATCAATGATGCTGATAGGATCGGACTTGGCCTTTGTGATCGTGACCTGCGGACCAAAGGGGGAATAAATGATATTGGCCCGTCCGCCCAGATTGGTAAGCTCAAGGTCCATGACCTTGCGGATATCGTGACGCCCGCCGAAGATCACAAGCTTGCGGATGAAAAGATCGAGCTCCCGGATATGATCGAACCTGCGATCGGTCTGGATGAACCCTTTCTGGGCGTGATGGAGACAGATCGGGTTCAGCCCGTGGATCACGATGTCTTCCACATCATTATCACACAAGAACTCTTCGATGACCCCATAGGACAGGAATCGCCGGACAAAACGGGCCTTGTCATCCGGGAGGGTGAGCTCGCCGGAGAACTTGCGGGATTTATCGGTGAGAAGAACGGCCTCAAGGGCCGAGAGGACTGCCTCCTCGCGCTCCTGGTCCCCCTGCAGAAGGCGCAGACGCCCCTTGAGACGCTCAAGAAGCTGTTCCTCAAGATCAAGACGGATGTTCCTGTTCATGGGCTCCCTTGTTTAAGATCAAGGGTAATCTAACATCAGCGCCGGAGACTGTAAACGACTATTGCGTTTTATTCACGCCCTCCCCGGATCCTTTCTCCGACGGAAGGATGGTAATAATAGCAGCTCTCCCCGCCTCAAGATAGTCTCGGGCAACGGCCTGCACATCCTCCGCGCTCACCGAGCGGACCCGCTCCGGAAAAGAAAGATCATGATCATGCCCCAGCCCCAGAAACTCATCGGCAGCCGCCTGCCCGGCCCGGGCCCCTATCGTCTGCCGATCTCTGGCCCAGTTCCCCACGAGATAGGCCTGGGCCGCCGCAAGCTCTTCAGGGGTGACCGGGCCTTGCCCCAGAGAGGCGAGTTCCTCCTCGATGATGGAGCGCACCTTCCCCACGTTCTCGGCCGTTGTCAGCGTGTAGAACACGACCATTCCGGCATCGGCGAAAGGAAGCACGCTTCCGCCCAGCGTGTACGCCTTCCCGAGCTCATCGCGGATCCTCTGGAACATCCTCCCGCCGAGCGGGGAACTCAAAACGTTCACTGCGACCTGCATCGCCTCAAGGTCCTTGTCGTAGATCGTGGGCC
>JAAYZZ010000088.1 GCA_012514595.1 Elusimicrobiota bacterium | reverse complement strand
TCGCGACGACCGGTGTCTCGCAGGCCATAGCCTCGATGTTGATGATCCCGAAAGGCTCGTAGATCGACGGACAGCAGAAGACCGCCGCGTGGGAATAAAGCGCAATCTTGGTGGGCGTATCCATCATGTCCCGCAGCCACAGGACGTGCGGATGGGTCTTTTGGACCTCCTCGACAAGGGCCGTCATCTCTTGGGCGATCTCCGGGGTGTCGGGAGAGCTGGCGCACAGGACGATCTGATGGTCGCCCTTCATATGGCGGATCGCCCGGACAAGATGAATGATCCCTTTCTGCCGTGTGATCCGTCCCATAAAAAGAACAAACGGCCTTTTGGGATCCACACCGACCGCAGATAGAAGATGGGGCGCCTTGACGGGTTTATAAACATCCGGGTCCACGCCGTTATGGATCACATGGATCTTTTGTGGGGGAATATCGAAGAATTTGAGAATGTCCTGACGCGTTTCCTCTGATACGGCGATCACGGCATCCGCCATCTCGATCGCGGTCTTTTCCACCCAGCAGCTGAAATCGTATCCACCGCCCAGTTGTTCCTTTTTCCAGGGGCGCAGGGGTTCGAGTGAATGGACCGTGACGACAAGGGGGATCCCGTAGTTCATTTTGGCCAGGATCCCGCCGAGGTGGGTGTACCAGGTGTGGACATGGACAATGTCGGCCGTGATCCCGGTACTGTTGAAATCCAGGCAGCGCTGGGTCGCATCAAAGACCCTTCGCAGAGGCTCCGGACAATCGTAACGGAAGGGGCTGCTTTTGAATCCTTTGACTGAAAGGGTCTCTTTTGAGATCTCCTGGTCGCCGAAAGAGCGGACTTCGACGCTGCAGAGTTTGGAGAGCTCCTGGCTCAAGTGTTCGACATGGATCCCGGCGCCGCCGTAGACGTAGGGAGGGTATTCGTTGGTGAGAAGAAGGATCTTCATCGGATCCATTATAACAGGCCTCGCCGCTTCATGGGTTCCTCTTTTTTGCGGTCTTCATTTTGACTTGAACTCCGAGAGGATCTTTTGGACCACGTCCTTGGCGTCCCCGAAGATCATGCGGGTGTTCTCCTGAGTGAAAAGATCATTCTCGATCCCCGCGAACCCTGTCGCCATCGATCGCTTGATGACGAAGACGGTCCGGGCCCGGAAAGTCTCGATGATGGGCATGCCGTAGATCGGGGATGTCTTGTCGTGGAGCGCAGCCGGGTTCACGGTATCGTTGGCGCCGATCACGATGCAGACATCGACCGCGTCCATGGCGGGGTTGACGGCGTCCATCTCGACGAGCTGGTCATAGGGCACGTTCGCCTCGGCCAAAAGTACGTTCATGTGTCCGGGCATACGGCCGGCCACGGGGTGGATCGCGTAGCGAACCTCGGCCCCGTTCTTTTCCAGGAGCTCGCCGAGTTCCCGCACGACGTGCTGAGCCTGGGCCACGGCGAGGCCATAGCCGGGTGTGATCACGACCGATCGCGCCGCCTCGAGGACCAGATAGGCATCCTCCGGGGACAGGGGCCGGACCTCGCCTTTCTTGTCCGCCCGGGTCTTTTTGACCACGGAACCGAACCCGCTGAACAGGACATTGCGCAGGGACCTGTTCATGGCCTTGCACATGATCTGGGTGAGGATGATGCCGCTGGCGCCCACCAGGGCCCCGGCGACGATCAGGATGTTGTTCAGGATGACAAAACCCGCGGCACAGGCCGCGAGTCCCGAATAGCTGTTCAGCAGAGAAATGACGACGGGCATGTCTGCGCCGCCGATCGGCAGGACCGATGTGATCCCTAAAAGGAGGGAGAGGATCACGAGCGCGACGAAGAGGGGGGAAAAGGTCGCGGGGGAGCGCAGAAAAAAGAGGGCAATGCCCATGATCAGCACCAGGAGAAATCCGTTGAGAAGCTGCTGCCCCTGAAAGACGAGAGGGCGGGACGGGAGGTTCCCGTGCAGTTTGGCCCAGGCCACCAGGGATCCCGAGAAGGTCACTCCTCCGATCAGGACCGAGAGGAAAGTGGCGCTTGTTGTGAGGATCCCGGCCTGCGGCGTGTAGTGATAGGCGCTCCATCCGACGAGGAGGGAGGCCAGTCCCCCGAATCCGTTCAGGAGGGCGACCATCTCCGGCATTTGGGTCATCTGAACGCGTGTGGCAAAGAACGCCCCGATCAGGGTTCCGATGACCCCGCCGATCACGACCCACTCGAATTCGAGCCCTTTGGTGAGAAGTGTTGCCGCGATGGCGAGCGCCATCCCCAGGGCCGAAAGAAAATTTCCCTGCCGGGCGGAATCGGGACGGGACATCATTTTGAGGCCCAGGATAAAGAGGACGGATGCGACGATGTAGGCGATGTTGATGGTGAGGGCCGCGGTCATGGTTTGGCCCCTTTCTTTTTGAACATCCCCAGCATCCGGTCCGTGACCAGGTATCCGCCCACCACATTGATCATGGCGCAGATCATGGCCCCGACACCGAGCAGGGAAGACAGGGTGTCGTTGGGTGTGGCGCCGGCCGCGAGGATCGCCCCCACGATCGTGATCCCTGAAATGGCATTCGACCCCGACATCAAGGGGGTATGAAGGGTGGAGGGCACCTTGGAGATCACCTCAAAACCGAGGAAGATCGCCAGCATCAGGATGAAGAACAAAAGGATCAGAAGGGTTGGGTCTGACATAGATCTTAGATGTCCGTCTTGATGATGTTGCCGTTATCCGTCAGAAGGCATCCCTTGATGATGGGATCCTCCGGGGGAAGGTGGAGGACCGGGAGGTCTTTGTCCCAGAAATGTTCGATGAAATTCACAAGATTGTTCGCGAACATTTCGCTCGCGTGGGCCGCCACACGGGAGGGAAGGTTCGCGATCCCGATCAGGCGCACGCCATTGAGCGTGATCTCTCTGTCGGCTTCCGTTCCTTCCACGTTCCCGCCGCTCTCCACTGCCCCGTCGACGATCACGCTCCCGGAGCGCATCGCGCTGATCATTTCTTTTGTGATGATGAGGGGGGCCTTTTTCCCGAAGACCTGGGCGGTGGTGATGACGATATCACTTTGGGCGCAGATCCGGGTGAGCCCTGCGCGTTGTTTCTCGATCTGCTCAGGGGTCAGGGATCTGGCATATCCGTCCTTCGTCTGGCCCGTCTCTCCGACGTCGATCTCGACGAATTTTGCCCCGAGGGACTGGACCTGTTCCTTGACAACGGCCCGCGTATCAAAGGCCTCGACGCGTGCCCCGAGGCGTTTGGCTGTTGCGATGGCCTGGAGCCCGGCCACGCCCGCGCCGATCACGAGGACCCTGGCGGGGGAGATCGTTCCTGCCGGTGTCATCATCATGGGGAGGACCCGTCCAAGGCGTTCGGCCGCGATCACAACGGCGATATATCCGGCCAGATTGGCCTGGGAGCTGAGGGCATCCATTTTTTGGGCGATGGTGACCCGGGGGATCATCTCGAGGCTGATCGTCCGGATGCCGCGCGCCGCCATGGTCTTCAGAAGATTTTTTTCATGAAAGGGATCCAGGAAGCTGATGTGGACCGCACTATTTTTGAGAGAGGCGATGTCCGCTTCTTCGGGCTTGCGGACCTTGAGGAGGACGTCGCTTTGCGAAAGGACCTCGAGGCGGGAAAGGACCCGGGCCCCTGAAGATTCGAAATCTTCGGTTGTGATGTGGAGGTCCTGTCCCAGCCCTGACTCGACGAGAACTTGGGCGCCTTTTTTGCGCAGACGTCCTGCGGACGGAGGGGTGAGGGCGATCCTCTTCTCTCCCGGACAGGTTTCTTTCACCACGCCAATGATCATGCCGCGTCCTCTTTTATATGAAACAGAAAAGATTATACATAAAAACTTTTGAAGGGGAAGGGAGGAAAAGAGGAAACAGAACGGGAGATAATCTTGAACTCCCTTGACTTGGGAAAGGGGGGATCCTATAGTATCAAAAAAATGAAGGCGGAGATGAGCAGGCACGACCGCATTGAGCACAGGGGGGTTGTTCGGGAGGTCTCGGGCCCTACGGTCCGTGTTGAGATAGTGCGCACGTCTGCGTGTGCCCGGTGCCATGCCGGAGCTGTCTGTGGGGCCTCGGAGACCGGGTCTGCTATCATCACGGCGGACCGGGAGGGGCTTGAAGTTCTTCTGGGAGACGAGGTCTTTGTGACAATGGCCTCATCGCTTGGCCCGCAGGCCATGTTCTGGGCGTATCTTTTTCCGCTCGTCATCTTTGTCATTGTTTTCTTTTCTTTTTATGGCGTGACAGGTCGGGAAGGGCTTTCGTGCCTTTTGGCCGCTGTAGCCCTTCTTCCTTACTATTCAATGCTTTGGTTCTTTCGGGACCGGTTCGAAAAGGTCTTTGAGGCCAGGATCAGGAAGGTCTGATGGGTTCTCTCATTTTTTATACTGTCCTTGTGGCGGCGGTCGTGGGGACCATTTCTGCGGTCATTCTCTTCCTCGTCGCCAAGAAATTCCATGTCGAGGAGGATCCCCGGATCGATCAGGTGGTCGATGTGCTTCCCGGCGTCAATTGCGGGGGGTGCGGACATGCCGGATGCCGGGCCTTTGCCGAGGCCTGTGTGAAGGCCCCCGCTTTCGAAGGTCTTTTTTGTCCGGTGGGGGGCAATGAAGTGATGGCTTCTGTGGCCCGGAAGCTGGGGAAGGAAGTGCCTTCGCGTGCCCCAATGATCGCGGTGGTGCGATGCAACGGGAGCCGGCAGAACCGTCCTGTCACGAGTCGTTACGAAGGGCCGGAGTCCTGTGCGGTCATCCATGCCCTTTACCGGGGACAGACGGGATGTCAGCACGGCTGTCTGGGGCAGGGAGATTGTGTCAAGGTCTGCCGTTTTGGGGCCATGGTCATGGATCCTGTGACAGGCCTCCCTCTGATCGACGAGGACAAGTGTGTGGCTTGCGGGGCCTGTATCAAGGCCTGCCCGCGTGGCATTATCGAGATGCGTCTGAAGGGTCCCAAGGGTCGGCGTGTTTTTGTGTCCTGCATCAACAAGGACAAGGGTGGCGTGGCGATGAAGGCCTGCCGGGCGGCCTGTATCGCTTGCGGAAAATGCGTGAAGGAGTGTCCGTTCGGGGCGATCGAGATGCAGAAGAACCTCGCGTATATTGATGACGAAAAATGCAAACTCTGCCGCAAGTGCGTGGCCGTCTGCCCGACGAAGGCGATCCGTGAAGTGAATTTTCCCGCGCGTTCCGTGGCCCCCGTCAGCGGGCCGGAGGCGACGACGCCAGAGGGAGGACGCTGATGGGGGCCACACCTGCGGGCATCAAGACCAGAACGTTCCCCCAGGGGGGTATTCATCCGCCGGACCTCAAATTGTCGGCGGACCGCGCCATCGTTCCCGCTCCGGTCCCTTCCCAGGTCGCCCTGCTTCTGGGACAGCATATCGGAGCCCCGGCCAAGCCTGTGGTCGGTCCCGGGGACAAGGTCCTGGTCGGCCAGATGGTGGCAGAGGCCAGCGGTTTTGTTTCAAGTCCGGTCCACAGTTCTGTTTCGGGAACGGTCCTTCGTCTGGATGATGTCCCGGATGTGTCCGGCTATCGCCGGCCGGCGATCATTGTCAAGGTCGAGGGGGATGAGTGGATGCCTTCGATCGATCGTTCCCCGGGGCTGTGCGAGGAGATCGCCGCATCTCCCCAGGAGATCGTGGAGGCCATCAAAACGTCCGGGATCGTGGGGCTGGGGGGCGCGACATTTCCGACCCATGTGAAGCTCTCCGTCGGGCCAGGAAAGAATCCTCCCGAGCATCTTCTGATCAACGGGGTCGAGTGTGAACCGTATCTGACCGCGGATCACAGGTTGATGATCGAAAAGGCCCCGGAGATCGTGACCGGGGTCCGTCTTCTGATGGCCGCGACCGGGGTCCGGCGGGCCATGATCGGGATCGAGGTCAACAAGATGGATGCGGTCCGTTCTCTTCAGGAGGCGGCCTCGCGATATCCGGCGATCGAGGTGGTGCCTCTTCAGATGCATTATCCCCAGGGCGGGGAGCGGCAGCTCGTCAAGGCCCTGATCGGCCGGGAGATCCCTCCGCCGCCCCAGGGCCTTCCGATCGACGTGGGGGCTGTCGTGATCAATGTGGCGACGGTCTTTGCGGTCTATGAGGCGGTCCAGAAAAAGAAGCCCTTGATCGAGCGGGTCGTCACCTTTACGGGAAAGGCGTTCTTCTCCGGAGGGAATTTTTTGGTCCGTTTGGGGACCTCGGTCGCGGACTTGTTTTCTTCCGTCGGAGGGGTCCCGGAGGATATCGGGAAGATCGTTTGCGGCGGTCCGATGATGGGAAGGGCGTTCGCGGACCTTGATATCCCGATGACGAAAGGGATGTCCGGCCTTGTTCTTTTCTCGAGGGCGGAGGCGCGCCAGGGCGAGATCACAAACTGTATCCGGTGCGGCAAGTGTGTTGCGGTCTGTCCTCTCGGCCTTGAGCCTTATCTCGTCGCCGGTCTCGTTGAGAGGGGGGACCTGGAGCGTGCCGAGAAGGAACGGGCGGTCAGTTGTTGCGAGTGCGGCTGCTGTGATTATATTTGTCCCGCCAACCGGCCTCTCTTGGATTATCTCAAGATCGGAAAGGCCCGGATCATGGAGGCCATGAAAAGAAGGGCAAAGGGATGAAAAAGGATCTTCTGGTCGTCTCTCTTCCGCCGCACATCAGCGGTGAGTTCAGGACCCGTCAGATCATGCGGGATGTCCTGATCGCCTTGGGTCCGGCTTGTTTGGCAGCGTTCTATTATTTCGGACTTCCGGCCCTTCTGGTCGTTGTGACGGCCGTGGCCTCCTGTGTCCTGGCCGAGCATCTGATCCAGACCGTTGTCTTGAAGCGGCCGACGAGCGTGGGGGACCTCTCTGCGATCGTGACGGGTGTGCTCCTGGCCTTTAATGTCCCCAGTCATCTTCCCCTGTGGATGGTCGCCCTCGGCGGGATCTTTGCCGTCGGGATCGCCAAGATGTGCTACGGGGGGTTGGGGATGAACCCCTTCAACCCGGCTCTGATCGGGCGCGTTTTTCTCCTCGTCTCCTTTCCGGCCGCCATGACATCATGGCCCGTGCCGATCGTCAACCGGTTCGCGGTGGATGCCGTGACCGCGGCGACTCCTCTGGGCATCGTCAAGGAGGGGATCAAGATGGGCGAACCCGTGTCTCAGCTTGTGGCCAAGGTCCCGGGGCTGTGGGATCTTTTTATCGGGAACCG
>JAAYZZ010000087.1 GCA_012514595.1 Elusimicrobiota bacterium | reverse complement strand
TCACGACAGACACGAACAGAGCCTCCTCTCCTGATGCCGCTCAAACGCCAAAAGAAGTACACGACTGGGAAGAGGTCGTCGAGGCCGCGGAGCAGGCCCCGGTTGTCCACTATCAGACCCTCATGGCATCGACGGATGGGCCAAGTCTCTTTCGGGGGATCGGCAGCCACCGCCTCGCGACCGCAACAAGACCCGGCATCGACGGCATCGGACCGCCCGGCCGCGGGGACGGACCGGCCTGGTGGGGGGAGCCTTCTGTCGCGATCGGCATCGGAGGACGCCTGGACCGCGGGATGTTCCCGCAGGGTTTCACCCCCCGAACGACGACCATTGTCTTTGAGATCTCGGGAGAGACAGCGTCACGATACGGCATGGATGCCCCCTTCGGTCTCGGAAAGACATGGCGGACGGTCCCCTGGGCAGAGATCCGGCGGGCCTGGGCCGTCCGGATCGATTCCGAGGCCGAATACCACCGGGGCCTTGTCCGTGCCCAAAGGGTCATCATCCGCGGAATGCCGGATGCCGCAGAGATCACCGCCCGGGACAATCGGGGCCTTCGGCGCGGACCCCCGCACAGGATCCGCCTGGCCATCTTCAGGGATCTGATGGGACGTTCGGACCTAGTCCGAGAGGATGTCGACATGATCGCCAATACTCTCTCAAGAATGACCCCCGGGATGGGGGACCAGCTTGTCAGCTGGGGGGTCCTGAAGGAGAGAGAAACGACAGCCCTCACAGACCTCGGCCCCCAGGACCTTAAAGGCTTCCTGAAAGAACACGGCAAGAAGATACAGGAATCTCTCTCGGCCCTCGTCCATGATTACGACAATTATTTCCGAGAGAACGGGACCCCTCTCTCGCCCAAGAGGCGACGGACGCTCCTGAGCCGCCTCATTCCCGTCGGAGAGATCATAGGCCTCCTCAGTACCGGTATCCCGGAATACATGCTCTTCGAGATCCTGGACTCCCGCCTCTCCCTTCTTCTGGATCCCCAAGGCGCCGTTGATTTTGTCAGACGCCATCGCGAGGAAATGAACGGGGAGGCCTTTGCCTGGCGTTTTCTTCTCATGACAGGACTTTCCTCCGCCGAGGAAAGATTCCGGGAAGCCCGTACGCTCGTCGAGGAACACGCAGGGCTCTTCCGGGGAAACCGCACCAACGACTCGGGGAAGACCGCGGCGTGGCGCCTCATCGCCGACCGAGGCCTCGAGGAATTCCAACAGACCGTTTCCGCTCTCGACACAAAACCCCAGGCCCCCCACCCCAACGGTCTGACGGCCAAGATCATGAACACCCCTTCCGTGGCGGAGGATGCGCGGCTCGGACGGATCGTCCGTGCGAGCGACCTGAAAAGAACCCTGGACAATACCGAGCAGCTCATTCTGATCGACCGGGTCCGGGAACAGCAGCAGGAGGACGGTACGAATTTCGATCACCGCTGGAATCTCACAGACGGTTCGACCCTCGAAACCTTTCTCCTGATAGATCCCGACGGGACAATCACGGGGCGAACGGACATTTCGGCCGATCCGACCCGCCGATCGGCCCACCTGGGAAGCGTATGGTCCAACCCCCAGGGTGATGGTCGCGGAAAGCTCCTGGTCACCACGGCGCTCTGGCAGGCTAAGGAACGCGGCTTCAGGACCGCGGAATGGGACACCTCAAATGCGGCCATCGATTTCTATCACCACATTCTGATCCCCCGGGTGGACTATACCACCCACAAACAGGGACGCCACTTCACCGTCCATCTGGATACCCTGCGGGAACCCGAGACCGACAACAATGGGGCCGACCTGAGACCCCAGGCCGATTATTTCTCCCGGGCCAAATCCCGTGAGAAGGACGCACTCGCCGCGATCCGAAGAATAAACAACCAGGGAGGGATCTACCGCATCAGGGCGACCTCGGAATCCCGGGGAGAGGCCCTCATCACGGTCACTCCTGGAGAAAATTGGGTCTTCTCCTCTTTTGGGGGGAAATATCACAGCCATTACTTCAGCGCTATCTCGCAGGACGCCGTCGAGGAAAACCTGCTTTTTGAAACTGTTTACGAAGAAGGCGTCGGGATCGATGAAAGATCCCCTGACGGATCCTGGAAAGAGATCCTCTCAAACGACTCGGTCGGCCCCAAACAAAGGACCTTTCAGGGAAGACCGCCGGCGTCCTCTGATCCGTCGCGCCAAAGAACGATCAGGACCTCAACCCCCTCCGATGATCTCGGCGGCATCGATATGGATCCACGGGCCCTGGGCCTCGAGGAGACCGCGGGGACGCCCTCAACGGCCGATGAAAAGGACCTGACCACCGTTGCCCTGTCACTCCCCGATATGCCGGGCCTTGTCCCCATGATCTCGGGGATCCGGCCTGTAGAGGACTTAAGGGGGCTGTTGACACAATAACGCTGATAACAGCCAGACGGTCCTGTCCTTCATAGCCATCCCAGCCCTTCTAGACCTCTGCTTGATTTTTCCCGTCGCCTGCCGTAAGATGAGCCCCTATGACGATCACATTGAATGGACAGTCGCGAAGTGTCTCCGACGGTCTCTCCCTCCAGGCCCTCATCACCCAGGTCACGGGTCATCCCGAGCATGTTGTGGCAGAGGTGAATGGCCGGATCGTGGAAAAGACCGCGTGGGCGAGCTTCGCTATCGACACGGGCGCGACCATAGAACTGGTCACCTTTGTTGGAGGTGGTTGAAAATGTCACCAGACACAAGACCCATGACACAGGACCCATTAACACTCGGCGGAAAAACCTTCGCATCCCGATTTCTCCTCGGCACAGGAAAATTCAAGGACAAGGCCACCCTCCAGGCCGCGATCACGGCCTCTGGCGCCGAGATCGTAACCGTCGCACTCCGGCGGATCGATGTGGAGCGTCATGAAGAGAACATCCTCTCCTACATCCCCGAAGGCGTCACGCTTCTGACCAACACCTCGGGGGCCCGGAACGCCGATGAGGCTGTCCGACTGGCGCGTCTCGCCAAGGCCTCAGGACAGGGGCACTGGATCAAGATCGAGGTCATCAACGACTCCAAATATCTTCTGCCTGATAACGAAGAGACGATCAAGGCCACGGAGCTCCTGGTCAAAGAAGGATTCGTCGTCCTCCCCTATGTGACCCCGGATCTCTATGTTGCGCGGCGTCTGGTCGATGCCGGCGCCGCGGCGGTCATGCCCCTCGGGTCCTTCATCGGATCGAACCAGGGCTTGAAAACCCGCGAATTCATCCAGGTCCTGATCGATGAGATCGATGTTCCCGTCATTGTGGACGCGGGGATCGGCGCCCCATCCCAGGCCTGCGAGGCCATGGAGATGGGGGCGGACGCCGTGCTTGTGAACACCGCGGTCGCGATCGCGGATGACCCGGCCCTTCTCGCCAGGGCCTTTGCCCGGGCCGTTGAAGCCGGACGTGCGGGATACCTGAGCGGTCTTCCGACGAAGAAAATACAGGGAGATGCCTCGTCGCCGTTGACGGGGTTCTTGTACGAATAAAAGACGCCCGACACAAGACACCAGACACCCGAGCGTTCCACCCTCGGGATCCTCGTGTGTCATGTGTCATGCGTCATGTGTCAGACATGGATACCCTTTCTCGCCTCAACGCCATCCCTTCCCTCCTCGCTGACCGGGACCCGCGCCGCCTCGAAGTCCTTGCGCAGGATGCAAAATGCCTCACCCGCCAGTACTTCGGACGTGCCGTCGGACTCTACACGCCTCTCTATCTCTCGAATCTCTGCGAGAGCGCATGCATCTACTGCGGGTTCAACAGCCGCCACAAGATCGACCGGAGCAAACTCTCTCCCGATGAGATCGACCGGGAGATGCGGGCCATCGCGCGGACCGGCGTCCAAAACATTTTGCTGTTGACCGGTGAGTCGCCACAGGCGACCCCCGTCTCTTATCTCAAAGAGGCGGTCGCGCTCGCCAAAAAGTATTTTCAGGGGATCTCTCTCGAAGTCTATCCGATGGCAGAAGAGGACTACCGCATCCTCTACGAGGCCGGCGCCGATGGGGTGACGGTGTACCAAGAGACCTATGACCGCTCGCGTTACGCCGAGGTCCACCTGGGCGGGCAGAAAAAAGACTACGTCTTCCGCCGGGGCGCGCCCGAACGGATCGCCAAGGCCGGCATGCGGCAGATCTCACTTGGCATTCTCCTGGGGCTCGGTCCCCTGGCCGAGGACCTTGCGGATCTCTACACGCATCTTCGCGAGATGGAAAAAAGATTCCCCGGCGTTGAATACAGCCTCTCGTTCCCGCGGCTGCGGACCATCAAGACCCAAAGCTTCTGCGCCTCCAGCATCGATGATATCACCTTTCTCAAAATCCTGTGCCTGACACGAGTCCTGTTTCCTCGTGTCAGCATCAATCTTTCGACGAGAGAGTCCGCCGAGTTCCGCAACCGCGCCCTGGAGGTCGCGGTCACGCGCGTCTCGATCGGCTCGCGCACGACGGTCGGCGGTTACGCGGAAGAATCCTCCAAAGACCCCCAATTCGACATGGCGGATACCCGGAGTTCCGGGGAAATGATAGAATATTTAAAAAGCAACGGCTTCGATCCGGTGTTCACAGATTGGAGGAGAATTGAGAACTCGTGAGGCGGCTTCATTGGCTGGCGGCCTAAAGATCGCCCCTCCTCGCAATGACGAAGATCTTTTCTCCTTTTAACTTCAGTCGTCATTGCGAGCGTTAGCGAGCGAAGCAGCCTCCCCAAAAGGAAACTATGCCCAACCCTTTTACAGAAGCCCTCTCCCGCTATCTCACAGACACCCAACTCGCAAAGATCCGCGCCACCCCGATCGGCATCGCGGGCGCGGGCGGACTCGGATCCAATGTGGCAATGACCCTTGTGCGCTCGGGATTCGTGCGCTTCGAGATTCTGGACAAAGACGCGGTCGAGGCCTCGAACCTCAACCGCCAGGACTACACCCTCACCGACATCGGAAGACCCAAGGTCGAGGCTCTCAAGATGCGGATGCTCGCCGTCAATCCCGATGCCCTCATCGTGACCCATCAGGCGGAATGGACGCGCGCCAATGCGGACGCCTTCCTGACCGGCCTCCCCATTCTGGTCGAGGCCTTTGACCAGGCGGAGATCAAGCGGGAATTTACGGAGTGGGCGATCGGTCGTACGCGGTGTGTGGTGAGCGGCAACGGCATGGCGGGACTGACGGGAGGAGATCCGACAACTGTGCGCCAGATCAACAATCTCTACATCGTCGGGGACGGGACGACCTCGATCCACGACGGGCATCCGCCCCTGGCTCCGCGGGTCCTTCAATGCGCGGCCAAGATGGCGGAGATCGTCCTCTCCCGCGCTCTCGAAAAATAGGGACTGTCCCTATTTAAAAAGGGCGGCCCGAAGGCCGCCCTTGGCGCTCTCACGATACCCGCAGGTTATTTCGACTTACACCCGCAGGGCTTTTCATCCTGGACCGGCGCACAGGAGCACTGGTCTCCCTTGCAGCAATCCCCGGCGCAGGAACACTTCCCTCCCGCACAGCAGGAGGAGGCCCCACAATCGCACGAGGCGGCCCTACAGCAGGCCTTCCCTTCGGCCAGGACATTCCCGACAAAAAGAAGAGAGGCCACGATGAACGCTGACACGATAAGATTCTTCATAAAACACTCCTTTTATAAAGTTATAAGCGATAAATGCCAAGTCTTAAGCGAGACGGTCTGCGGGCGGGGGATGAAAGATCCGTCGCTCCACGTCCTGGGCCAACAGGGCCTTCTGCGGAGCGAACTCGACATGATCAAAAGTCACCGAAGGCAACGAGGAAAAGACGAAAAGATACGGCGTGGCGAAACAGCAAAGGTGATCGCACGGGCAATCCGGCTCTTGAACAGGCCCCTGCTGTTCCCCGTGACAGGAAGGGGCCTTCCGCGGCTCCTGGGCACAGCAATGCGGGGCCACCCGAACAAGAACGGCAAAAATAAACACAAATGCCAGAAGATATCGCATCACAAGACCTCTCTTCTCCGACCTGCCGAAGAAAGTATAACAGCAAAAGACAAAATCAAACACGTCTTTTTGAAAGGATCCCGATCATGACAATACTGAACACGAGATACCCCGCACTCCATGTCAGGATCTGCGGATTCTCCAAAAGATAGGCCTGCATCTTCACCGGATCCAGGACCGCGCCCCCCACCCCGGCCAGGATCGCCTGGAGCCAGAAGATCCTCACAGGAGAGGCCAGAGCCGAGACCAAAAAATACCGTCGGAACGGTACGGCGGTCAATCCGTAGGCCAGATCCAGGATCCGGTAAGGCACAATCGGTATAGTCCTTAAGATGAAGATCTGCCCTAAACCGCACATGCTCTCGACAAGCCGGACATCCCTTCCCTGAAGGGAAAAACGCCGCTCGATCCATCCACGTCCGACCCTTCGCGCGAGATGGAACAAGATAATATTGCTGATGATCTCCGCGATCCAAATGAAAAGCGTGCTCCACAGGACCCCGAAGACAAGCGCTGCGACGATCTTGAAAAGATCCTTTATATCCACGACCACAAAAGAGGACAGGACATAGGCCGCAACGAACATCACGACGGCAGGAAAGAGTGGAACGCCGGACAGGTATTCTCTCACGCGGGCCTCATCTGGAAGAACCCGGATTCCCACCCAGGTGAGGAGGGCTGTCACCCCAAGGACAAAAAGGATAACCCAGCCCTTCTTCATGCCCCGGCCCTCTCCCTCTCCAAGAAATATTTCCTCAAATAGACCATCAGGATCGAGATCGCGGCCGGCGTCACCCCGGAGATCCTTTCGGCTTGGGCGAGCGTGACGGGCCTGATATGCCCCAGTTTCTGCCGAACCTCGAAAGACAGTCCCGGGATCCCGGTGTAATCGATCTCCGCTGGAACTTTGATGTTCTCCAGATGACGGAACTTCTCGACCTCCTTGCGCTGCCGGTCGATGAACCCCTCGTATTTCACCTCATACTCGACGGCGGCACATTCCTCATCGGAGAGATCCCGCAGCCCTTCCTCGAAACGGACCAGCATGGACAGAGAGATCTCGGGCCTGCGCAGGACCTCGGCGACGGAGAGCGCCCGCGAAGCCGCAGAGGAACCGGCAGCCGAAAGGACGGGACTGATCTCCGATGGGCGAAGGACCTTTTCTTCCATGCGCTGGATCGTACGGCCGATCCGGTCATATTTCTTCTGGATCGCGGCGTGCAGCGGGTCGTCCATGAGCCCCAGACGAAAGGCGTGGTCGGCCAGACGACGGTCCGTATTATCCTCCCGGACCAGGAGCCTGTACTCCACACGGGATGTGAACATGCGGTACGGCTCATTCGTCCCCTTGGTGATGAGATCATCAATGAGAACGCCCGCATACGCCTCGTCCCGCCGCAGATGGAACGGGGCCTCGCCCTTGACCCGAAGAGCCGCATTGATCCCGGCCACGATCCCCTGGGCCCCGGCCTCCTCATACCCCGTGGTCCCGTTCACCTGTCCCGCAAAGAAGAGCCCCCCGATCCGCCGGGATTCAAGACCGTGGGTCAGTTCCTCGGCATGAATCACCGCGTGTTCGATCGAGTACCCATAACGCAGAAAGGCCGCCTTCTCCAGGCCCGGGATCGTTCGGACAAAGGACTCCTGGACATGCTCGGGAAGCCCCGTCGAGATCCCGTTGGGATAGACCACATCCGTCTCCACGCCGTCGGGTTCGAGAAACACCTGATGCGACGGTTTTTCCGAGAATTTCTTGAGCTTGTCCTCGATAGAGGGGCAGTAACGCACCCCCGTCGCATCGATCTGCCCCGAATACATCGGCGAAAGATGGAAATTGTCCCGAATGATGCGATGGGTCTCTTCGTTCGTTGCGGTCACCCAGCAGGGAAGGAGCGTCTGTTCCGGAGAGATCCCCGGTGTCCGCAAAGAGAAGGGCAGGATCCTCTCGTCCGAATCCTGACGCGCACAGCGCGAAAAGTCAATCGTGTTCTTGTCAAGCCGCGGCGGGGTCCCGGTCTTGAAATTCCTAAGGACGAACCCCAGCCCCTCCAGCGAACGCGCCAGGGATACGGACGCCGGATCGTCGATCCGCCCGCCGGGGATGATGCGGGGACCGACATGCATGCGTCCGTTCAGAAAGGTCCCGGCCGTTATGATCACCGTCGGGGCCCCGATCCTCTCCCCTGCCGCGGTCCGGACCCCGGCCGCGCGCCCGTTCTCAACAAGGACCTCCACCACCTCTGCCGGCATGAACTCCAGAACGGCCTGCGCCCGGATCACGCCCTGCATGTAACTGCGGTAGCGCTGCCGGTCACACTGCGCGCGCGAGGATCGGACAGCCTGTCCCTTGGAGGCATTGAGCTGACGGAACTGGATCCCGGTCCTGTCTGCGGCAAGCCCCATCTCTCCGCCGAGACAATCGATCTCCCGGACCAGTTGGCCCTTTCCCACTCCGCCGATGGCCGGATTGCAGCTCATCTGTCCGACGCTCTCGAAACGGAAATTGACCATCAAGACCCGCAAACCCATCCGGGCCGGGGCCAGGGCCGCTTCGATCCCGGCGTGTCCTCCGCCGACGACGATCACATCATAAGATCTCATAAAAACCCT
>JAAYZZ010000086.1 GCA_012514595.1 Elusimicrobiota bacterium | reverse complement strand
TCATGAAGTACGGCGCGGCCGCGGTCGTCATGGCCTTTGACGAGGGCGGACAGGCCGACACCAAGGACCGACGGGTCAGTATCTGCGAACGGGCCTGCCGGATCCTCACCGAGGAGCTGGGATTCCCCCCGGAAGATATCATCTTCGATGCCAACGTCTTTGCCGTCGCCACGGGGATCGAGGCGCACAACAATTACGCGGTCGATTTCATTGAAGCCGTGCGCGAGATCAAGAAACGTCTCCCCCTCTGCCGCACCTCGGGCGGGATCAGCAATGTCTCCTTCTCCTTCCGAGGGAATGATGCGGTCCGCGAGGCCATGCACACGGTCTTTCTCTACCATGCGATCCAGGCGGGGCTCGATATGGGGATCGTGAACGCCGGCATGACGGGCGTCTACGATGAGATCCCCAAAGACCTGCGCGAACATGTCGAGGATGTGATCCTCAACCGCCGGGAAGATGCGACCGAACGCCTGGTCGCCTTTGCGGAAACGGTCCGAACCAAAGGCAAGGAGGCTCCCGAGGACCAGGCGTGGCGCAAGGAACCCGTCGAAAAACGCCTCGCCCACGCGCTCGTCAAAGGTCTTACGGATTTCATTGAGGAGGACATCCAGGAAGCGCTCAAGGCCATCCCTTCCCCGCTCCAGATCATCGAGGGGCCCCTGATGGAGGGGATGAACACCGTCGGAGAACTCTTCGGGTCCGGCAAGATGTTCCTGCCGCAGGTAGTGAAGAGCGCCCGCGTCATGAAGAAGGCGGTGGCGATCCTCCAGCCCCTGATCGAGAAGGAAAAGGCCGGATCGGCCCGCAGCAATGGGCGGATCCTCCTGGCGACCGTCAAGGGAGATGTCCACGACATCGGAAAGAATATCGCGGGCGTGGTCCTGGCCTGCAACAATTTCGAGATCCTGGACCTGGGCGTCATGGTCCCGGCACGGACCATCATCGAGAAGGCCCGGGAGCTCAAACCCGACATCATCGGGCTGTCGGGACTCATCACCCCATCCCTGGATGAGATGACGACCGTGGCCTCTGAACTCGAAAAGACCGGACTCCGGGTCCCTCTCATCATCGGCGGGGCCACGACCTCCGAGGACCATACCGCGACCCGGATCGCACCGGCCTATTCAGGCCCGATCGTCCATGTCCGCGATGCCTCCAAGAGCGTCCTTGCATGCCGGGACCTCACGAACCCGGAGACCCGAACAGCATTCATCGCCAACAACGCCGAGAAACAGGCCCGGACCCGGGAACGCTTCGCGTCGGAAAAAGATCACAAGACGCTCGTCCCCCTCGAGGAGGCAAGGGCCCGCAGATTCTCCTGCGACTGGAAGACCGCCCCCATCACAACGCCGTCCTTCCTCGGCGTCAAGGTCTTCAAGGCCTTTGACCTCCGCAAGGTCCGCACGCGCATCGACTGGTCGTTCTTTCTGTTGGGCTGGGGACTGAAAGGCCGGTACCCTCAGATCCTCAAGGACCCCAAGCAAGGGGCAGAGGCCTCCAAACTCATCGAGGACGCGCACAAAATGCTCGATGAGATCATCGCCAAAAAACTCCTCTCCTGTCACGGCACGATCGGCCTCTTCCCAGCCAACTCCGTCGGAGATGATGTCGAGCTCTATACGGATGAGACCCGAAAGACCGTCAAGACGACCTTCCGCTTCCTGCGCCAGCAGACACCCAAGGCGCTCGAAGGAGAACCCTTTTACGCGCTCGCGGATTTTGTCGCACCGAAACCTTCAGGCGTTGCCGACTACATGGGGGCCTTTGCGACCACCGGCGGCATGGGACTGGAAGATGCGATCCGCTATGTCCGCAACGACGAGTACAGATCCCTCATGCTCAAGCTCCTCGCGGACCGTCTGGCCGAGGCATTTGGAGAGGTCCTCCACGAACTCATCCGCAAGGAATACTGGGGCTATGCGTCCGGCGAGGACCTTCCGCTCGAGGACATCCTGGCGGCCAAATACCAGGGGATCCGACCGGCCCCGGGCTATCCCGCGTGTCCGGACCACACCGAGAAACCCGCCCTCTTCGATCTTTTGAATGTCACGACGCAAACTGGCATCACGCTCACCGAGAACTTTATGATGATGCCCGCCGCATCGGTGTGCGGATATCTCTTCGCGCATCCGAAGTCGCTCTATTTCCCGGTCCACCGCATCGGCCGCGACCAGCTCAAGGATTACGCCGAGCGCAAGGGGCTCGCGCTGCCTGACGCTGAGAAATGGCTCGCGCCGGTGCTCGATTAAGAAATCCCCCTGGCCCCCTGGCCAGCCTTGACAGCCCCTCTTAAATGTATTACATTGTATCACGGAGGTGACCCATGGCAGCCACAAAAACGATCAACATCCGCATCCCTAAAGAACTGGAGAAAGACCTTGCTTCCTTAAGCAAGGAAGAAGATATCCCCGTGAGCGAGATCGTCAGGATGTCTCTCAGGAAATTTATCACCCTGCGCCGCTTCCGGGCCCTGCACAAAAAGACCGTCCGCTATGCCCGCAAGGCTGGCTACATGACGGAAGAAGAGATCCTGAACCTCAAATGAAGATCGTCCTCGACTCCAATGTCATCGTGGCCGGCTTCGCGGCGCCAGGCCTTTGCCACGAGATCCTGGGCATCTGCCTCCTGGAACACGAAC
>JAAYZZ010000085.1 GCA_012514595.1 Elusimicrobiota bacterium | reverse complement strand
TCGGGGTCGCAGTGACGAGGTCCGAGAGAGGTTTCGATCCGAGCTGTCGAATGCCGGTTTCTCGTCGGAGAGGGCCGAGGTCGCGCTGCGGGCCTTTCCTGTCCGGTATTCTTCCGACGGATACCGGCTTGTTCCGGGGGTCGCCTTGTTCTCCGGCGAGGGTTATGATGTCCAGGGATATCGCGAGGGGAACGAGGCGGACCGGTTCGCCGCGGCCCTCCAGAATGCCTATGCGTACGTCACGCTCAATGAAGGAAAGCTCCGGATCAAGAGGACCACACAGTGGGAACGCGGACCTGGCATGACCGACATCTTCCGATTTACCCAGGAGGAATTGGTCCAGGAATCCGGCAGGATGATCGAGGCCGGTCTCAAGAAGGAGCTGGGGGAGGGAACAGATGTGCAGGATATCATAAAGCATATCCGGATCACGGCGTCTCCTTATAAGACGGAAGGTTTGGGCGATACTTATTATGTTGTGGATCTTAATTTCGACGGGTCTGATGCCGCAGCCGCCAGCGTTCCCTATTCGTCGGAAGAGGCCTTGGTTTTCTTGGAAAGAGCCGGGGCGCGGGGAATGATGACGCCCCGGGGGGATCACAATGCCTATGACGCCCTTCAGTTCGCTTTTTCTCAGGCGCGGATCATTGACAGCGTCTTTGGCAATGTTGAGATAAAGCGTGAGGCATGGGCCCGTTTCCGTGGGGCCTATTCGGCGTATGAGGATGCGGTCATCGCAAATAATCGCGAGGACCTTTTGTGGAGCGAAGAGGAGGTCCGTACCATGGCGACACCGGAACGGTCTCCGGCAAGGGTCTATCGGCGTACCGGCACCGACGCCGCGGAGGATGATAGCACGGAGACTCTAGATGCAGCGTCCAGGAGGAGTCCCGTCGTGATATCTGGACGTAATACGTGGGAAGCGGGTGTCGATTGGATGATGTTTGACCCTGCGATTGAGAAGAGATTGAGGGAGCGAACCCAGCAGAATCAGAGGGAGGCCGGGATTTTCGACGCCGCGGAGGGGGCCGAGGCTTTAGATGGGCAATCCCAAAAGCCAAGAGTTTTGGGAGCCGTTGGTGTTTCTCGGGAGGTCGGAGTGATCCTGGATGACTTCAAGAAGAATGTTCGAGATGGGAGAGTGATTGTTGCCTTGCCTTGGGGGAGCGTGATGGAGTTCGGATTTTCTCGAGGACGGCCGTGGCAACCTTTCTTTGCCCCAGCTTTAGAACAAAGGCTCGTGAAAGGCTCTGAAGATGTTTTTGCTTCTAATAGATTTAAAATGAGCGTGAGGCGGGATGTTCCTGGTGTTGTTTACGTTTCGATCGATTACGCCGAGCAGACGGACATGTCTGTTGGAACGCCTGGGGTGAACACCCCCTACGGTGGTATCGACCTTGACCAGTCGAATCTGACCATGACGATCAAGCGCGACGGGAACGGGGTTCCTCTTCCCGTGAGCCAGCAGGACCTGGAGTCCATTCAGATCGACGGACTGGTTCCGGTGATCCTTGATATCCAGCCTGCGGCGGCCATGCCCCTGTTCAGCGCGTTGGCGGCAGATGCCGGGGGGACGGCATGAGAAAGGCCGGTCGAGGTCTAGGAGGTGAAGGTTAGAAGGGTGCACAGGCGCACGGCACAAATCAAGAATTCAAGGGCCCGGGAGAACATCCCGGGCCTTTTTGATCTTTAGACATCTTCGACCTCCAGACCTTCTTGACCGTTCACCTTTCATTTTTCGCTTCATACTTTTGCCAAAAAAATCCCCCCGTCTTTTTGTTTTTTGCTAGACTAGCCCTGCATTTTATAAAATCCCCAAGAGAAGATAAAAACAGGATGTTCAGGCAAGGGATGCTGGTCATGGCAATGGTTCTTGTGGCGGGATGCGCCAGTGTCCCCCGGGCCGTTCCTCCGCCGGTCGTGTCCGATCCCGCGCCTGTGGTGACGACAAAGATCGAGCCGGTTCTCTCTGCGGAGGTCCCGGGGGCCGCGTCTCCTGCCGAGACGCCCCAGACCAAGCCCAGCCGGATCTTCGGCAAGACCGATTTCCGGGGACTCCTGAAGAGGGCGTATGTGCGTCTCACGATCGAGGACCGGGAGAGGAAGGGGCCGGCCTTTTTCTTTATCATCGGATCCCCCGAGAACCAGAGCGTGGTGCCCTGGAAAGAGGGGAAGGTCATTGAGCCCGGGTATTTTTATCTCGATATTCCGCCGGGAGAATACCGGATCACGCGGATCGCCATCCCTGTGGGGACGACCATGGCCGAGGAAGATGTGGCCGTGGCCCTGGATGTGCCCGAAGAGTCCGCGGTCTACGTCGGGACCCTCATCGTCGATGGGACAGGCGAAAGGGTCAAATTCGGTGGTGTTCCTGTCGTGAAGCCGGGTTTTGAGTATCATTTGGAGGTCCTCGACGAGATGCCGGAGGCGATCAGGGAGCCGGGGACGCCCGAGGCGATCGGGACCCTGAAACTCGCCAAGCAGCTTTTTCAGGTTGAAAGTCAGGAATAAAAAAGGTTTTCATATATAACAAGGAGGGGGCTGTGGTCTATCGTGCGATCGTCGTCGTGGGAGTGGTTCTGTTGTTGTCCGGATGCGCGGTCTCGTCGCAGAAGCCGAGCGCGGTCGCGGAGCTTCAGGGACGGGTCTTGAGCCTCGAGCAGCGTGTCGACGATCAGGAAAAGGAACTGGTCGACATCAAGTATGATGTCAAGGAAATGGCCGCCGCCCTTGAGACGGAGACCGTGGTCGAGCCTGTTGCGCCGGCCCTGGAGATCAAGCCGGACAAGGATATCTCGACCGGAAAGTCTTTGGGTGATAGCGATGGGATCATCCGGGTCGCGGTGGAGGTCAAGACCGTGCAGAAGGCGCTCAAGAACGCCGGATTCTATGAGGGCGCGATCGACGGGAAGATCGGTCCCCGCACCAAGAACGCGATCGCGGCCTTCCAGAAGCAGCACGGGCTGACCGCGGACGGGATTGTCGGTAAGAAGACCTGGTCGGAGATGAAGACCTATCTCGACCAATAAGGTCCGGCCCTTTCCGATGTCCATTCTGACCGTGACCCTTCATCCCGCCTGGGATGAGACCGTCTTTTTGTCCCCGGCCTCTCGGGTCGGGGATCCCCTGACAGGAGCCTGGATATCCTCCGCCGGAGGAAAAGGCGTCAATGTGGCGCGTGCCCTTCAGGCCCTGTCGTGCCGTGCGGAGGCGATGGTCTTGTGCGGCGGGAGGAATGGTCCCCGCTTCCTGGCCGCGGCCAGGGACGAAGGTCTTTGTGTCTGGCCCGTGCCTTCCGGGGTCCCGGTCCGGGTCCATACAACGGTTGTTGAGCGGGAGAAAGAACGCCGGATCCTGGGGGTCTCGCGGCCTGTTGCGCGGGCGACGGGCGGACACGTTCTTTGGGCCGCCAGAGAACGGATTTCGCGTGTGAGGGCGTTGCTCCTTTCGGGCAGTCTTCCGCCGGGCCTTCCGGTCGACATTTATGCCGCGATGATCACGATGGCCCGGACGCGCGGCGTCCCGGCGTTCCTGGATGCCAGCGGCGAGGCTCTTCGTCGGGGAATACGGGCCCGTCCCTTTGGCGTCAAGATCAACAGGGCCGAAGCCGAGGGGCTTTTGGGGGTGTGCATCTCCGGGCCTTCCGCTTGGCCCGGGGCGTTGCGAGCCCTTCTTCGATCTGGTGTACAGATCGCGGCCGTGACCCTGGGGGCCGAGGGCATGATCGCGGCCGGTCCTTTCGGGGCTGTGCATGTCCGCGGGCTGCCGCTTGAAGGGTTTTCTGTGGGGTGCGGGGATGCGGCCCTGGCCGGTCTGGTCGATGGACTTTTGCGTGGCGTCGGGGAGCGTGAGGCTTTCATCTGGTCTGCAGCCTGCGGTCAGGCCAATCTCCGTGCCCGGTGTCCGGGCCGGATCGCGCTGAAAGATGTCCGCCGGGCCCGGCGGTCGATCGAGGTCAAGGGGATCCCTGTTTGAACGTGAAGGAGAAAAGGACCATGTCTGTTCTCGTCCATGAAGAACGTATCAGCAAGCTGAAAACTTTGGATAATCCGACGAGCAAGGAACTGCGCGGACGGGCCGAGTCCGGTACGAGGTCTTTTCGTACCGCCTGGATGGAGCTGGCCCAGCCGCTCTATTCCATCTGGCGCGACAAGCTCTACGAATACTGGGGGTATGAGAAGTTCGCAGATTACGCCGAGCGGGAGCTGGGGCTCAAGAAGTCCATGGCGCTCAAGCTGGTCAAGACCTACTGTTTCATCGAACAGCAGGAGCCGCAGTATCTCAAGAAAGAGACGGTGGAGGCGACCGCTCCGGCGAGCCTTCCGGAGATGGACGCCTTTCATGTCCTGAGGCTTGCCCGCGGCAAGAAGGAATTGACCAAGCAGGATTACGCGGAGATCCGACGCCAGGTCGTGGACAAGGGTAAGAGCGCCGCCTTGGTCCGCAAGGACCTGACCGCGCTGATCAAGGAGCGAAAGGTCGTTGATCCCGACGAGGAGCGTGAGAAGCGCAGCATCGCGGCGATCCGCAGGATCCTCAACGCCATCCGCTCCTTCCACAAGGATGCCCAGACGCTCAAGCTCGTCAAGGCGGATATCGTCCAGAAGACCGAGGGGTTGGCCAAGGAACTGGAGGGACTGCTATGAAGGTGACGCGCCCTCTTGTTGTTCTGGACCTGGAGACGACCGGAACGTGGATCGAGAAGGACCGGATCATCGAGATTGCCATGATCAAGGTCCTGCCTTCCGGCGAGAAAGAGACCTATCACAAACGGGTGAATCCGGCGATGCCGATCCCCAGGGTCGTGCAGGATCTGACCGGGATCCGCGAGGAGGATGTGAAGGAGGCCCCTCTGTTCAAGAACATCGTCAAGGAGGTCGTGGCCTTCATCGGGGATGCGGATGTCGGAGGGTTCAACGTCGACCGGTTCGACCTGCCGCTTTTGGAGCGCGAGGTGCGCGATGCCGGGGAGAGTTTCTTTGCCGGCACCCGGATGGTCTATGACGCGCAGAAGGTGTTCCATCTGAATGCCAAACGGGACCTTTCCGCCGCGTATGATTATTACTGCCAGCGACCCCTCGAGGGGGCCCATTCGGCGCTCGCGGATACGGCGGCCACGCTCGAAGTTCTCGAGGCCCAGGTCGCCCGTTACGGCGAGGGGGACGACAGCGTCGAGTCCCTGGCCCGTTTCAACTACGTCGAGCGCTCGGAATTCTATGACGGCGACCGGAAATTCCGCTGGTGGAACGGCGAGCTCTATATGATGTTCGGCAAGTACGCCAAGCGCGAGAGCCTGCGGGAGATCGCGCGCAAGGATCCGGGGTATCTGGAGTGGATCCTCTCGAAGGATTTCAGCGAGGACGTCAAGACCCTCGTTCAGAAGGCGCTCAAAGGGCAGTTCCCGGTCTATACGCCGCCTGATGCGGCCGGGGCCTGAAGAGAAGGCTCCGGGGACCGCCATATTTTTGTTGTCGATAGAAAACAAAACAGATAGAATACGGACACTTTAAAAGCTCTCAATAAAAGGAGGACATCCATGGCTGCTGGTCAAATGAAAGGGGCATGGCCCATCTGGATCCTGATCGTTGTTGCGATCGTTCTGGGTGTCCTAGCCTTCCAGAAGGACCGTCCGGGTGTCCAGGATACGACGCAGGGGGCCACATCCGATCCGATGCTCAAGCCGGCCCATTCCGAGTCCGACCAGTCCGAGGCCGGTGCCTTTCGGGCGCACGAGGCCATCGTCATGCCGCCCCAGCAGATCCCCGTGAATGAGCGTTTTGCCGTCCAGGTCTACTCCTTCAAGGACGAGGATCGGGCGCAGACCTCTTTTGCCCGTCTGAAGGACGCGGGATACGAGAATGCCTACATCATGGTCAGCGATCTGGGCGTGCGGGGGGTCTTCCATCGCGTCAGGGTCGGGCCGTTCTCGAATGAAGGCGAGGCCCAGGAGACCCTGGAGAAGATCAAGGAAGATTTTCAGAGCGGCATCATTGTCTCCGAATAAAGGAAAGAATATGAAGACTTTTCTTGGTAGTTTGTGTGTGCTGTGCCTTTTGTTCACCGCCGGGTGTTCGACCAAGGTCATTCGTAAAGAGCCGTCGGAGGTCATCGATCTCTCCGGACGGTGGAATGATACCGATGCGCGTATGGCGGCGGAGGAGATCATCGCGTTGTGTCTCAACGGCCCGTGGCTGGGCACCTTCAACAAGGACGCGGGCCGGGATCCCGTCGTGATCGTCGGGAGCGTGGTGAACCGCAGCCATGAGCATGTGGACTCCGCGGTGTTCGTCGAGGATCTGGAGCAGGCGCTGGTCAATTCCGGGAAGGTTCGTTTCGTGGCGGACAAGACCGCCCGCAGCGAGGTCCGGGAGGAACGCGCGGACCAGCAGACGAATGCCCGGGTCGAGACGCGGGCGCAGCTTGTGAACGAGACGGGCGCGGATTTCATGCTCCAGGGCACGATCAATTCCGTCAAGGATGAGACCCGGGGCCAGTATGCGATCCTCTTTCAGGTGAATCTGGAACTGGTCGCGCTCTCGACGAACGAAAAGGTCTGGGTCGGACAGAAGAAGATCAAGAAACTGGTCAAACGGCCGCAGTATTCGATGTGAGGACCATGTTGCCTCCTTTCTTTTCAGGGAACGCCTTTGTGCGTTCCCTTCTTTTTTTGAGCGTTCTGTGCGCGGGGCTTTCTTCATGCGCGGTCATGAGCGGAAGCGGGGCCACCATCCATCCGTCCCAGGTGAGCAGCCTGGTCGTGTCCGGCCGTGCGGAGATGGCCGCGCGCCTGATGGAGGAGCCGCGGTCGCATTACGGCGAGGGGAATTATCTTTTGTACTATCTGGACCGGGGGATGGTCGAGTTCTACGCCGGAAAATATCAGGAGAGTGTCCGCAGTTTCGAGAAGGCCAAGCAGAGGTTCAGGGAATTATACACAAGGTCCTTGAGCCGGGAGGCCCTGAGCTGGGCCGTGAACGATTATGCCGTTCCTTATCGCGGGGCGGATCATGAATATGTGCTTATCAATTTTTTCCAGGCCCTGAATTTTCTGGCCATGGGGGACCTCAACGAGGCGCTGGTCGAGGCGCGTGACCTGGCGTCCAAGTATCAGGTGGTCGCGGACCTTTCACGAAAGTTCAAACGGGCCCATTTCGAGGATAATGGCTTCGTCCGGTTCTTCATGGGGCTTCTGTTCGAGGCCGGGGGGACCCTGGAGGACAAGGCCGAGGCGCTTTTGTGGTACAAGGAGGCGGTTGCGCTTTACCGGGCGTATGATCCTGAAGCGTCCTTGCCGACGATCCTTAAGGAGAACATGGCGGAGCTGGCCGCGCGGTTCGGGGATGCCGAGGCTCTTTCGGCTGTTCGCGGGTGGGGCCCGGTCGCGGCCATCCCCGAGGGGAAGGCCCAGGTGATCGTTGTGCATCTTCTGGGGCACGCGCCGATCAAGACCGCGTCCGTGATCCCGGTCCCGATCGAGAAGGAGTTCATTACAAAGATCACATTCCCCCTGTTCGCCCGCCGGTATTTCGAGACGGCCTCCTCGCGGGTCACGGCCGCAGGTTCGTTGGGGACGCGGGTAGTGCCGACGGAGGATGGCCTGGATATCGAGGACCTGGCGATCCGGGACCTCGAGTCGCGCAAGGCGGCGGTCCTGGCCAAGGCGGTCCTGAGGCCGGCGCTCAAGTATTTCATCGAGCGCAAGCAGAAGGAGAATATCGAGAAGAATGACGGCCCCTGGGCCGCGGAGGCCTTCGGGCTTTTGAGCAACCTTTACAATCTTTTTTCCGAGCAGGCCGACTTGCGGAGCTGGCAGGCCTTGCCGGCGCGGGTCCGGATCGCGCGGGTCTTCGTGGACCCGGGGCCGGTTGATCTGCGGCTTGAGACCGCATCTGCGGATGGTCTGCGTCTTGAGGAGGTCGATCTCGGGAGGCTGGATCTCCGCTCGGGGGAGGTCCGTTTTGTGATGACCCGTTCCATTCGGTAATTTTCTATTGAAAACCCCAGAAAATCCTTGGGCCTTGTTCCCGGCCGGACTATAATAAGAAAGTGAAGATAAGTATCTTTTAAAAAGGAGACGGTTATGAAGAAATTGGGGATTCTTTTGGTCTGTTCTGTCGCGTTGATCGGATGTACGGGGACTCAGAAGGGGGCGACCGTGGGCGGTCTGGCCGGGGCCGGCATCGGGGCCATCATCGGGCACCAGAGCGGTCATGGCTGGGAAGGGGCCGCGATCGGCGGCGCAGTCGGGGCTGCGGGCGGCGCTCTGGCGGGCGATGCTATGGAGAATGACAGCGAGACAAAATAACGCATGAAGATCCTCATTGTCGACGATTCTCTCATGGACCGCAAGCTCCTGTCCCGGACGCTTACCAATGCCGGGATCCAGGAGGAGATCCTTCTGGCGGAGAACGGAGAGGTGGGGCTCAAGATGGTCGCAGAGAACATGGCGGATCTTGCGGTCATCTTCCTCGACTATCAGATGCCGAACATGTCGGGGCTCGATGTGATGTCCGCCCTTGTCAAGGTCCCGCAGACAGCGGCGATCCCGGTCTTTATGGTCACGGCCTCTGCGGCCGAGGAAAGCCGGAAGGCCGCCTATAAGGTGAACCCCGGCCTCAAGGGATATATCACCAAACCGTATAAACCTGCGGACGTCATCGAGGCGATCAGACCTTATGTCCACACTGCCTGATACGAG
>JAAYZZ010000084.1 GCA_012514595.1 Elusimicrobiota bacterium | reverse complement strand
TCCCGGGGCATGCCGCGGCCTCGCGTCCTTTGACCAGCGCCTTTGAGCTTTTTGATGATACGGATGTCGCGGCCCATCTCGCGCCCGCCGGAGCGATCGACCCGAACCGTCTTGACGAATTCTTGGGAGACACGATCCTTTTCTGGACGGTAGATGCAGCGGGGAACGGCGAGGGCCTGAGTCATGCGAATGCGCTTGAATATCTGATCTTTGTGGCGGACCTGATGCGTCGTTCTGTCGAGGGGACGACGAACAGGGAGGCCGCGGAGCGGGCCTTCCGTGAGGAGGCGGGTCCTGGTGCCCGCCGCAGGCTCGCACGGATCATGGGGGCATGGCTTGATCCGGCGCGGACCGATGGGTCGTACCTGGCGGATTTTGACCGCGCGGTCGCCGATCTGGTCTCCTCCGGAGAGATCAGGCCTGCAGACCTGGAGTTCTTCCAAAAGAATTTCGGACGCATGGGCGAATGGTTCTATCTCTACTTCGTGCTTTTGATCCCGGCCCGGAAGAGCGGGGATCTCCGGGCCTTTGTGAAGGGCTATGTGCTGTTGCTGCGCGCGGGCTTTGATCCTGTCTTCGGCCCTGATACGGTCTTCGCCCGCATGGTCGACGAGAACGAGGAATTCATCTCGAACTTCAAGGACCGCGCGAAGTACGGGGAGACCTTGATCCGCGTCGTGACCCAGGCCGCCGACATCCGGACACGAGGGGGCGAGATCGTCTTCGTGGATGCCCGGGGAGAGGGCATTCCCGGCGTTGTCTTGAGAAAACGGGCGGACATGACGCCCACCACGACCATGGTCGTGGTGACACACCCCGATAAGATCCCGGAGGATCCGGTCCGGGAGAATGATGCTTCAGCCTTGAACCTCGGGGCCTTGAGTTCCCGATACCAGGAGGCGTTCGATCTTTTATTGGAGCGCGTTCGGGAGATCGCGCGGCGTGAGGGGCTCGTACGGCCGTTGATCGTCGGGATCGCGGACGGGATCGCCCAGGGCCATGCCGAGATCGGGACCGTTCCGGAGCCGTGGACGTTCGAGGCCTTTATGGGCGCACTGGTGCGCAAGTATGCGGCCGATTCCTCTGCGGCCTCTTGGGATCTCCCTTCGGATATTGACGTTAAGATCGGTTTTGAATACACGGGCGATCGGGAGGCCCGGGAAGTTCAGGTCGAGGAAGGTGACGTTCTCGATGAGCTGGTCGGAGCGGCCCAGGAGATCTTCTCAAGGACCCGGGTCTTTATCCACCTTCATCCGATGTTCCCGCCGCCGGTTCTTCCTCTTTCCCAGGTGACCGATGGCGGATTGCGCAGGATCCTTTTGGGGATCGCACGGGTGAAGACGCCACGCTCTTCGAAGAAGGATCCGGCCCGGCCGATCCCCTCCTTGATCCTGTCGCCGGACCTTCGGCGCCTTTCCCCGGAGGAGATCGTCAGGAGAGGTCTCGCCCGACTGGATTGGGCCAAGGTCACGGAGATCCCCCGGGAGATGTGGGAGCTGATGGCCCGCGGGCTCGAGGAGACCGGGGACGGCCAGGCGGCCGCGAAACTGCGCTGGATGGGACGCACGGGGCTCCTGAAGGGCGCGCCGCTCCAGGGATTCCTGGCCACGACCGTTGAGCGTGACGGCCAGGAGCATATTCTGGTCAGCACCTCCTATCCTGCCTATGCCACCTTCCTTGAGATCGCCCTGAGCCTTGGCCATGAGATCCGCGCGCTTCGGACCCACGGGCCGGAGTTCGATCTGACCGAGGAGGAGAACGCCTCGCGGGAGGCCGTGCTGCGCGACTGGCTCAGGGCCCGTCGAGGAGAGGACCCCGCGACCCGGCATATCAGCGCCTCGGAAGCCGTGGAGGAGGTCTGGCGCGAGATCGAGGCCCAGCAGATCGCGGCCGATCCCCTGGTCAAACAGCGCAGCGACCGGTTCCTGAACGGCCGGATCCTCCGGGCCTACCAGAGGTGCCTGGGCATGATCGCGGAGAATGTCCGTCGGGGGGAAAGCGATCCGCTTTTGCGCATGAATCTTCTGAAGCATTCGATCGAGGATGACGGTCCTGTGGCCCTTCATGATGCGGCCCCCGAACGAGAGGTCCAGGTCGGGTTCCTTCCCATCACAGGGAATCCCCCGAATCACGGGCATCTGATCCCGCCGCTCTTTGCGGTCGCGCTCCTCAAGCTCGATATGGCGGTCATCCGCGTGCAGGGGAAGATCGCGTACAAGAAGGTTTATCGTTCGGAGAAGGTCTCGACGGAACATCGGCACATGATGTCCCGCCTGGCGATCGCGGTCCTCAATCCTCTGGTCCGGTACACGGACCTTTCCAGCGAGCCGGATAATGAGGATGAAGGGTTCGCCTCCATGATCCGTCTGATGGAGGACAATCGCGGCCGGCGCATGCATTTTGTGTACCTTCTCGGGATCGAGAGCGAACAGCGGGTCGTGAATTACTGCCGTCAGTTCTATACGTTCTTCAAGGATTATGAGGGACGGATGGACCCGCGGCACCGGATCAGCATTTACTGGATCCAGCGCGGGAAGTTCGGGGCTGCCATGAGCCAGGCCATGATGGATCAGTACAACGAACATGCCATGGCGCTTTACGGGGGGGCGAAGCGTCTTGCCATGGGACTTTTGCAGCATTCGCAGATCGATCTGGGTCTTTCCTCGACGAGGTATCGTTATGGACAGGACCAGGCGGTGATCCCGCTGGCGGCCCACGAGTTCGCCAGGGCGCACGGGTACTACAATCATCCGCCGATCGATCCCGTGACCGGGAGGCCCCTGTTCGCGAGTTCCTTTGAATATCTGCAGGCGAGGATGGAGCCGTTCGTGATCCCCATGGTGCGTCATATCCGAGAACGCCTGGCCCGCGGGGTCCCGGGAAATGTGCCGGTCGTCTCTATCGACGGAGGGTCCGGGTCCGGAAAGACCGTGATCGCGAGACTGATCGAGAAGGTCCTGTCCCAGAGCCAGGTGCGCGTGAAGATCCTGGAACTGGACTGGTATCTTCGGGACCGCCATTGGCGCGAGGCCGTCCAGAAGGTCGTGGCCCATGACCCGGCGAGCGGCGAACTGGTCCTGACCGATGAGGAGAGGGCGTTGCTCGGGGACCTTGTGACCACTCTCCGGTCCGGTGAGCCGTATCTGGGGGAGGAAGGGTTCTTTGATTTCGACGGGGCCGTGGACCTTCTCCGGCATCTTCAGGCCTTCCGTGTCTCCGGCCGTGAGCGTGAGGACTATGTGGTGCGCAATGCGTACATCCGCGGTCAGATGGAGCGCCGGGACATCCCGATCGTCTTCGAGAAGGGTGTCGTTTATATCTTCGAGGGAAAATATACCAACATTGAAGCGCTCAAGGATTTCGCGGATCTCCGGTATCGCCTTCACGACGACAAGAACAGGACCGCGGTCCGGTTCGAGGACCGCACCCGCGGGTACAAGGATCCGGCCGAGGCGGATATCCAGATGGTCTTTTATGGATTGTCCCTGGTGCCCAGTTTTGAGGCGTATGACGAGCGGACCGAGAAAGATGTCCATGCCTTCATCGATCTGCAGGGAGAGGACTGGTTCCTCAAGGAGCGTCTGTCCGAAGGGCTGTTCGGGATCCCGCTAGAGGAGCAGTTCCTGCATTGGTCTTCCGATTTCCATTCCCGCGCCCTCCCGGAGGCCGTCGCAGAGATCAGTCCGCACAGGAGATTGCAGAGGATCTTCTCGGATGTGATCGAGTTCTGGGTGTATCGGTCCTTTGACGCGATCCGTCGGCGCGTGGCGGACGGCGACCGTCAGCCGGGAAGCCTGGGCATCGAGCTTTATGCCTTCGACCGCGGGATCCGCCTGGTCATTCTTCACAACGGAAAGCCTTTCAACCCGCTCAAGCTTCGGGAGACCTTCACGCGCGACTATTGGAACGGGTGGGGACCTGAGGCGATGTCCCAGATCTTACGGCTCCCGGTCCATGTTACGATTGAGAGCAAGGTTCCCTCCATGCCGGCGCTCCTCGCCGATTATCAGAAGACCTCGGAACCGGGGACGATCACGGCGCTCTCGCCGGAAGATGAGAGCATCCGTTCCGGGGTGCGGATCCAGATCGATATTCTGCGCCACAGGGGAGAGGAGATCGGCGGAAAGGACGCCCCCAACCGTGTTCATATTTTCCGTCAGGTCATTGATTTTAACGGGGAGGGTCAAGAGAAACAACCCGCAGAAGTCCCCGGATCACGTTCCGTCCTTGTGATCGGAGGAGCGGGGTATGTGGGGAGCCACACGGTCAAGCATCTGACGGAGAACGGATATCGGGTGGTCGTGTACGACAGCTGCATCAAGGGACATCCGAAGGCTGTTGTGAAGGGGGCGGATTTCATCTCTGCCGATGTGGCGGACCGTTCCAGGCTCGAGGAGGTTTTAAGGACGTATCAGCCTGAGGCCGTGTATTTCTTCGCCGCGCACTCTTTGGTGTCGGAGTCGGTGAGCCTTCCCGGCAAGTACTATGACAACAACATCGCGCGGCTGTTGGGTCTTCTGGATGCGATCAGCGAGCACAACGCGAATGCGTCGACGACCCGTAAGGTCGCGCAGTTCATCTTCTCCTCGAGTGCGGCGACATATGGCCAGCCCGAGGATGCGGTGATCACCGAGAAGACGCCGAATAATCCGATCCAGACCTACGGCGATAGCAAGTTCCTGACCGAGGAGATCCTGACCGCGTATACGAAGAAGACCGGCGTGAAGACGACCTTCCTGCGGTACTTCAACGTGTTCGGGTCTGCGGCCGATGGATCGATCGGGGAGGACCACAGTCCCGAGACGCATCTGGTGCCGCTTCTGATGCAGCTGCCCTTGATCGAGCTGATCGTCCGGGACCTCATCGCGCGTCAGACCGCAGGGGCCGTGCTGAGCCTGGCGCAGGAGAGGTCGTTGAGGGACTTATTAGAGAAGAACGTGGTTCCTGCGGTCCCGGCCGAGGGGACGGCGCGTCCCTACATCGGGATGGGCGGACTGATCCGGATCTACGGGACGCTCCGTCGGACTTTGAAGGATGTGATCCGAGGGAAAAAGGCCGAAGAGGTCCTGGCCGATCAGAAGGCGGGTTTGGACCTTCTCCGCGAGCTTTCGGGCCGTGCGGCGGTGATGGGCCTGTTGCTTGACGGATCGACCAAGAACCCGGTGACGGGAGAGACGATCCCGCCGATCCAGGTGGACACTCCCGACGGGACCCCGATCCGGGATTACATCGACGCCACGGATCTCGCCAAGGCTCACGAGGCCGCGTTCGTGAAGGGCCTGCAGGGACCGTTCAACTGCGGGACCGCGGACGGGTACTCCTCGAAGCAGATCGCCCAGGGGGTCAAGACGGTCCTCAAAGACGAGTTCCCCGAGATCGAGGAGCGTCTGAGGGTCGAGAACGCCCGGCGCGGGGACCCGGCCCGCTTGATCGCCTCGAGCGCCCGGCTCCAGCAGGCGACGGGTTGGAGGGCCGAGACCAATTTCCTCGATTCGCTGCGTCACGCGTGGATGTTCCAGAAGACACATCTCACCGGCTACGGGGATGAGGAAGTCCCTGTTCCGCCGACCGAGGTCCAGGACACGAAGAACACGATTGAGGCGGTGACTTCTCACGAATATCTTTCCAAGGACCTTCAGTTCGAGATCCTGTTCCGGTTCCTGGTGAACGTGTTCGAATCCGAGCCGGCCACAGCAGACAAGGCCATGGCCTTTGCCCGGGCGGGCCGGACCCTCCTGGATACGCGTCAGCTGGGAGAATATGAGGCCGCGGCCCTGGCGGACCGCGACCTTGCGGAAAAATATGAGGCCGCGTTCTCGGCGCTGAGAGATCCTGTCAAGCGGGACATGGCCTCGCAGTTGGCCCAGGTCCTTCATTTTGCCCGGAAGACCGTCCTGATCGTGGGCGGGGCCGGATATGTCGGGACCTTCCTTTCTCATTATTTCCTGGCACAAGGCTGCCGGGTGGTCGTCTTCGACAATCTCTCCGGGGGGCACCGTGCCGCGGTTCCCGGCGAGGCGGTCTTTGTCGAGGGGGACCTCGCCGACAAAGAGGCCCTGCGCCGGACGTTCCATGCCTACAGGCCTGATGTGGTCGTCCATACCGCGTTCTATATCGTTGTGCCGGATTCCCTGAACATGCCGTCGCAGTATTACGTGAACAACATCGCCAATTCGCTCAATCTTCTCGACGTGATGGTCGAGTTCGGGTGTCCGTATTACATTTTCTCCTCTTCCTGCGCCGTCTATGGGGAACCGGTCCTGGCGGAAGGGCAGGGGATCAATGAGAGTTTCCCGCTGCGGCCGATACATCCTTATGGCGAGAACAAATATGAAGTGGAGCTGATCCTGAGGGAGTATGCGGCCCGCAAGGGGATCCGCTCCGTGTGTCTGCGGTACTTCAACGTCGCGGGCGCCTTTGACGAGGGAGTGAAGGGAGAGGACCACGATCCCGAGACCCATCTGATCGCCTGGTTCCTCAAGACCCTCGCGAACGGAAAGAGCATTCATCTCGACGGGAGCGTGAAGGACCGCATCACGGGCGACACGATCCCCGGGGAACGTGCCCAGACGGCCGACGGAACAACGGTCCGCGATTATATCGATGGCCGAGACCTGGCGGATGCGCATTATCGCGCCTTTGTTTATCTTCTGGGGGGCGGCGTCAGCGATTCCTTTAACCTTGGGACCAGCGATCCCAAGTCGGCCAAGGAGATCCGAGATCTTGTGGTCGAGGTCGTCTCCTCGGATATCCCGGACGCGGCGTCTCGGATCTCAGTCGAGAACAAGCGTCAGGGCGACCCCGATGTCTTGACCGCCGAGAAGGGGGGCCGGTTCCAGCAGGTGACAGGGTGGGCCCCGGTGAAGAGCACCCGCGATTCGATCGTAGATGCCTGGAAGTGGCACCGGAGCCATCCGCAGGGATACGGAGATACGAACAAGCCTGTTGGGCACGACGATCTCACGGATACGCAACGGACGATCGATGCGGTCAAGGGAAATGATGTCCTCAGCGCGGGCCTCAAGTTCGAGATCCTGTTCAGGATGCTCTTGGCCGTCTTTGAGTCCGAAAGGGACAAGATCCCGGCCGCGGCAGAATTTTCCAAGACGGCCCGAACGGCGATCAATCATGTCGCGCCTGAGGATCCCCGGACCCTTTTGGCCCATGAGGATCTTCTGCAACGGTTCATGACGGCCCTGAACGCCCTGGTGTTGAACCCTCAAGAACAGAAGGATGAAGAGGCCAGGCTCAAGGCCAGAACGCGGACCCTCGTGACCAAGCGTCAGATGGCGGTGCGCCTGGGCCGGGAGCTCGGGTTCACGCGGATGATCGCGGACCGCGTCAGGGGCAGGCAGGCCGAGGTGGTCGCAGACTACCCGAACCGTTATGAGATCCTGAGGAAGCCCGAAGGGTTCCAGGCCCCCAGACCGATCACCCGCAGACATGGGGATTATTTCGCGAGGATGGAGAATGATCCATCCACATCCTCTACGTTGAAGATCCGTCTGGCCGCGGCGCGCCGGATGTGGGAGAACTTTACGGTCTTCATGCAGGGCGGCGCCCAGTTCGACGCGCTGGTCTTTGATACGGAAGAGTGGATGCTGGATGTGAACCGCCAGGCGATCCAGGCGCTTCGGGGTGTCGCCTACCCGGCAGACCTTCCGGTCATTCTTGTCATCAATCCGAGCGGCGTCTTCAAGGACAATCTCAATGCCTCGGTGGCCGAGATCCACATCGCGATCGAACAGGCCCTGCCCCGTTTGGGCCTGAACAAAGACACGGCCCGCGTGCTTCATATTCAGCTGGCCGGCCGCGGGACGCGTAATGAACCCTTCACGCATGCGCTGGGGTTGGGCGGCAAGCACCTGATTGTCAATCCCGGCCTTGTGTCCTACATGGCCCGCACGATCCTTGAGAGCTGCCAGTTCCGTCTTGCCGAGCCGGGCTGGATCCTGCGCGCCAATGATCAGATGCTGTTGTCGACAAATGCCACGCTTTTCGACGGGCGCGCTGAAGGCCTGGTGACCTGCGGGGTCCGGGAACACATCACGGATGAGATGCTGTCCCTTGCCGACCACGCGATGCGCAACAATTGTCTCATCAAGACCGATGCCGCGGGACGCATCCTTGTGGCCCGCGAGAAGCCTCGCGTTGTGGGGAACGATACGACAAACCCCGACGGACTGGCGTTCTACAAGGACGCGGAAGGGCGCGCCGCCATGTCGTTCTTTGTGCGGCGCTACACCCCCGCGGGGATCGATGCCCTGATGCGGCACTTTACGGTCCGGGCCCCGGGGGGGACCCCGGTGTATCTGGCCGCACGGTTGAGCGAGAACTCGATCCTGGTGGGAGGATCGACATTTACCGACGAGGCCCGCGATGAATCCTGGGCCACGAACGGGGACGTGCTCAAGAACAGGACCACCTTTGCGGACTGGTGCGCGGTCCTCCATGCCGCACGGTCTTTCCGCGAGGATATGGGTGTCGGGTTCGGCGACTTGGGGCATCCCGAGGAGATGATCTTCATCGACACGGGGATGAATTCGACCTTTGTCCCTGCGTTCTATGATCTTTTGGCCATGGATGACGGCGGGGTGTTCTCGGAGATGGCACGTGCCCTTCAGGCGTTGTTCGATGTGGTACCGGATGAGAACGGGAACGTGATCGCGGACTGTGGCCCGGGCCTTCGAGCTCTTTTGGCGAACCGAAAGGGTGTCTTTGCCTTCGGGTGTCCGCACCTGGAGGCGGGGTCCATCGCCGATCATTCGATCCTGCTCCATGTGCGGGCGCGTGAGATCACGACCATGGGTCCGTGCCTTGTCGGTGCGGTCTACGATGAGGGCAAGGTCATCCACACGGGCGAGGTCTTTGCGCAGATCTTCCAGAAGGGCGAGAAGGACCCGATCGATGTGCGCTGGGCCATCGAGGATGATGCCAACAAGTACTTTTCCCAGCCGCAGTTCGGGCCCGACAACCGCACCTACGACCAGGTCAAGGAACGTCAGGATAAGGCCAGGACCGCCCGGGTTCTCTCGGGTCAGGAGGGATCCGCGACGGATCGCGCGAAGCCTCGCAAGGGGTTCAGCGAGGCGGATGTCGTTCGCGAGGCAAAGCGCCTGATCCGGTCGGGGGTTGTGAAGGATCCGTCTGCGGGCTGGCGCGGGGTGTCGGGGGATGAGGCGTGGGTCAAGGCAGTCCTGTCCTTCTACGAGGCGACCGGAAAGACGGTTCAGGCGGTTCGCCTGCGCGAGATGCTGGCCGCCCACCGGGTCAAGGCGGGTCCGGTGAAGAGCGCCTACGGCGCGAATCTCCTCGGGTATGTCCTTATTGCCACGAATGAGAATCCCACCCCGTCTTCGGTCTTGGTCCATGAATCCCACGGTGGCCGTCATGCTGAAAATCTTGCTGTCGAACGGCTTTATCAGGCTTGGTATTTGCGAAAAAATTATATTGAAGGCCACGCGTCCGATGTGAGGCGTTCGCCAAATTTCGGGGCGGAATTCTCGGAAATGGCGCAGGATGTCCGGATCAATACGGATCTCGGTTTCGGGGTCTATATTTTTGACAGTCATGCCAAGAGCGATCTTTATTTTGATGATGCGATCGAAAGAGGAGAGATCTCGGAGACGGGGAATGACCAGCTTTGGATCGACCTGCATTCTGACGCGTACTGGAGCGATCGGACCCATGGTTATGCCCCGGGGACGATCGCGATGGATCTGGCAGAAAAGGGGAGGATCCGTCGGCATATTTGGGTGAACTTCGTGCCGGGGATTGGAGATCAGGATCAGGGGTTGGATGTCCTCAAGAGACACGTCGCAGAATTCCATAAAACGACATTTGCGGATTATTTCTCCTGGGCCCAGAGGCCGCGGCGGCAGAGGATCGTGATCAATATCTGTTCGGACGTCGCGGATGAGGACACGATCAAAAGTTTCCTCAAGCGTCTTTTTGAGGAGGACGGGATCGTTCCCGCGACGGTACATATCAGCACATCCCCTGCATCTATCATGGACTCGTCGTGCGATGAGACAGGCTCCCCCAATTGCTACGGGGATGTCGCGATCTGCCGGAGCGTCGCGAAGTTCGTCGAGGATCCGGAAACCCGGGGCACCCTCAAGAGGAACATCCGGGATCTGGACTCGAGGTCCGGAGCGGTTTCTTTGCGACCGTTTCTGTTCCTTTGGCTTGGCGGGACTGCGCTTCTGGCGGGACTTCATATCTTCTGGGGGCTCGCGGGCCTGCTCTCGGGTCTTTTCATATTGCTGGCCATTCCTCTCTTTGTTTCGCAGGGGGCCGGCGTTCTGGAAGATCCTTTCCGGACGAGTTTCCGGGATAGTCGTTCCGGCAGAGCCTATATTTTTGCGGTCGCATTTTCGGTGCTTGTCTTTCTCGGCGGATTTCTTGTCTTTTGTTCCCTGACGGGTCTGGGAGACTGTGTTCAGCCCTGGTGGGAGCAGGTGGCCTGGGGGTTTGTTGTTGTTGGCACGGTCGGTGCTTTCTCGGCACGCCGCGCCGCTCGTGGGCGTTCTTCCGATACGGACAGGGCGTCGGTCTTGGATCCGGTCGGCCAGAACGAGAGAAAACCTTCGAAGAGATCACGGAGAAAAGGCCGGACGATCATCGTCCCCCAGGGAAGTTCTTCCCGGACAACGCGTGAGGAGCAGGGGGAAAACAGCGCGGATCGGTCCCGGGGTGTCCCGGGATTGATGGGGCCGAACTGGCAGGATTATCAGGAGGCGTTGGCCCGGGGGGACAGCGAATCCGCAGAGGAGATCCTGTTTGAGACATCCGTGCGTTCGGAGAATGAGGCGATCCGGCATGGCGGCATGCCGCTGCGCGAGTTCGTGGCCGCGCATGGGTATATCACCTGGCTTCCCCCGGATGTTCGTGACGCAGAGTTGACCCGCCTGTTCTTGTCCGTTCACGATCCCAAGATCACCGATGAAGAGGCATTTCTGATCCATCAGGAACACAACCGGTCCTGGAGCGCGGATTTTGTCTTGGCCCGTCCTTCCCGACACCCGCAGCCTGTTGAATTCCCGTCCTATTCCGCCTTGAAGGAGCGCGTGCTCGCGCAGGTCCGCCGGGGAGCCCCCATCTCCGTCGATCCGCCGGAAGATTTCTTTGAACAGGATTTCAGGGCCCAGCTTCTCTCCGCAAGGCCGGGACAGCGGATCGTTGTGTTCGCGGACCATTTCGATATCGATGCCTTTGTCAGCACGCTCAGCCTGTCCTACCTTCTTTATGCGATGACGCGTATGGCCGGATACCGGGATGTGTCCGTGATCCCCTATTTCATGGGGTCCCGCGAAACGATCAGCAAGCCGGTCCGTTTTGTGATCGAGAAGGTCTTCGGGATGGTCCATGGGGAGGCTGTCCTGCGGGGGATGTGTTTCCGCGATGAGGTGGGGCCTGTCTCTGAGATGGACAAGGGGGTGAAGCTCGTTCAGGTCGATTCGAGCGGTGTCAAGACGTGGCTGACGATCGATCATCATAAAGAAAGGGAAGGGACCCGGGCGGGTGAGGGGAGCCGTATCGAGCCGGGGGCGTCCGCTGCGTTCATGATCAGTCAGGAATACCGGGCGGCCGGGCTCCCGATCGACGTCATGATCGCATGGCTGACCCTCTACAGCATGATGTCCGACACCCTGAATTTCACCGAGAATATGGTGGGGAGGAATATTTACGAGGAAATGGTCGGGCTGATCCTTCCGGTCCTGCAACTGCCGGAAGACCGCGTGAGGGCGTTCTTTTCGTCATTCTCCCGGGAGGTTTACAACACGAGCGATATGTCGCCGGCGGACATGTTGAATGATATCAAGTACGATTATATTGTCGGCGGAGACGCGGTCACGCACGGATTGTTCGACAATGAGCGCGAATTCTTTGAAAGGCTTTTGCCGGGGATGATCGATCAGGTCCGGAGGGATTTCGCATCCAGGAATGTCAGGGTATGGATCTGCATCGCGACCGATGTCAAAAAACGTGTTTCCTACGTCTTCTCTTTTCTTCCGCCTGCGGCAACGGATTCGTTCCGACGGTCTCTTCGTGCCATTCTTGCCTTTCCTGACGGAGAAGTGATGACGGTTGATGGTGTCAGCATCTTTACCCGTCCCGAGATGTTGCGCAAAGAGGTTCGCGAGAACATCCTTCAGCCGATGAAGCGGTTGTTTGGTGACGGGATCCTTCCGGAGGGGTATTGGGAAAGCAAGCAGAATACGTCGTGGTATATGTCCGTCTACGGCATTTGCTATTTTGCGATGGCCCATCGTCATGAGTTGTCGTGGGCCGGGGTCATGTACGGGATGCATTTCCCCGGCAATCATGCGGCGATGGTCGGGGCCCTCAAGAAATTGCTGCTGCATGAGGACGCGGCCCTGCGTGACGGCGCGGCCTGGATCTGCGCGCAGAAAGAATTCCTGGGCGCCGTGGATATCGCGCAAGAGGATCCCCTAAGCGATGGGTCTGTTCGCGCGATTCTCGAGAGCCGGGTTTTCAGTGATGCGACCGTCAGGGACATGATGCTGGACTGGTACCGTTCGTTGTTGTCTGGAGGGCAGGCGGCCGAGCGGGACCTGTTCTTTTGTCAGATGCAGGGGGTTGTGCTCCATGGAGAAGAGAAGAGCACGCTTTCTTTCCGTCGGGCCAGATCCGTCCTTGAGGCGATCGAGCAGATGCGATCCCCTGAAGCCCTTCTTGCCGTGCGGCAGGATCGCGGTGATGGCAGCGTTATCGCAGGGATGAACGACCGCGGAATCGGGGAGACGGTCGAGATCCCGGTCAATGCCCTTTGGGACCAGCTGGAGATCGCAAAGGGGCGGTTCGTCTCGAGAACCCACCGGATCTCTGTCTTTTATCTTGATGCAGAGACCCTGGTCCGCCAGGGCGGGGGGGCGCTTCTTCTCATGCCCGATGGTCAGACGGCGATCGCCGTGGAGAAGGGGAATATGCCGGCGCTTCGTCACGAGGTGGGCGAGTACCTGGCCAGGGCCGAGGGGGGACGGAAGATCCGCGATCACGCTCTTGCGCATGCGCACGCGGAGCGGATCGCCTCTTGGATCGGCCAGGGCCGGATCACGTATTCTTCTCCCGTCAGTTCCCGTCTGCCCGTTTCGATCTCCGGCGAGGTGTTGGCGGCCCGGGCCGGGGACGGTGTTTCTTCGAAAGGACGGAACGTCATCGCCGTGGCCTTGGGAACGCTGTTGTTCCTCGGGCTGGGCGGCATCTTGATCGCGGTGCTCTTTCATTTCTTCCCGGATCTTTTGGGAACTATGCCGGGCGTTTCTATGGCCGCGATGTTCCCCTTCTTTGTTCCCCGGGACCTCGTCGAACACAAAGAGCCTTTGCCGCAGGGTGTCCGGCGTGATCGTCAGGGACGTATTTATGCGTTCTGGGCCATGGTCTTCGGTGCGGCGGAATATCTCCTGGAAAGGCATCGGGCCGGACGCCTGCCGCTGGTCTGGGACCGCGAGGCGCGGGACGACCTGTCCCAGTACCTCATGCGCGCCTTTGGTCTTTTCAATGTCGGGCGTGAGGATACCGGGATCCACGTCGAGGATGTCCTGACCTATCTGGAAGAGCTGGGCCTGGTCGCCTTCAATGGCGAGACTTACGCGCTGTCCGTGGCTCCTGAGGTCCTGGCCACATGGGCGCGCCGTAATGTCTTTATGGAGGAGGACCTGGGCGCCTTCTTTAGCTCCGACGGGAAGATCATCGATGAAGAAGCGCTTCTTCAAAAGATCGCGGTCTACGATGAGGCGGCCGCGCGGGCGGCAACGAGTCACGTGGAGAGCCGTCAGGCCTTCCTGCGGGCGGTCCTGGGGCTGTCCCCTGTTCAAAGGAGGTCTTTGGTCAGGATGCTCCGGCGCCGCTTCTTCGAAGGAAAGACCCCGGCCCGCACCGGAGGCACGATGATCGATTCGATCCTCCTGATGCTGCAGGGGATCAAGGACCTTGTCGCCTGGGCCCGGACCGTTCTTCCGCTTCTGTTCAAGGGCGGTCGCCGTCTGTATCTGGTGTCGCCGGAGATCACGCTGTTGAGCGGTGGACTGGGGCGCGTCATGCAGTACCTGGGGCGGGCGCTCAAGAAGATGGGGCTTGAGGTCGTGTTCATCGAGCCGCGGTATTTGAGGAAGATCAATAAGGCGACAGGGAAAGAAGATCCTTTGGATTACACGGAGCTGACCCTTCCTCTCGATATTCCGTCGGAGGCGGAGTTCACCTTTGAGATCACCGTGCAGGGAGCCCGCGAGAAGGTCCTGGTCTTCAAGGCGATCAACGACGAAGGGATCCCGGTCTACACTTACCGCGACGAGCGCGGGTTCTACATCCAGGTCCTGTTCTATTACGTGGGGGGGTCTCATCCCACGGATTTTCAGGCCGTCGAGTTCATGACCAAGGCGTCGATGAAGCTCATCGACTGTCTGGAGGAGCAAAAGAGGCAGGCCCTTGAAAAGAAGGGGAAGGGGCCCGAGTGGGTCGAGCCCGTGATCGCGCTCAACGACGGACAATCGGTCCTTTCGGCCGCGTGGCGTCTCTTCTGGCCCGAGCTTCAGACCGATGTTCTTTTGGCCGCGCATTACATGGTCACGACACACACCTATCGCAATCGTATTTTCGGCAACAACCGCGAGTATCTGCTCAAGGCCGGGGTTCCCGAGGGATGGATGTGGCTTTTCAAGCGCCGCCTGCCGTGGCTGCCGGACCGCTCGGAAGTTTACGATCTCACCAGCGCGGGCGTGCGGGCGGTCATGTTCTTTGGCGGGTTCGTCAACGCCGTGTCCGATGCCCACGCAGGGGATGTCCGCCGTTTTGATCCACAGATCGGACGGCCCATTTACGGGTTGACGAACGGGGACCTTGTGAATCTGACCATGCGTGAATTTTCCATGGCCTTCATGGACCTCGGGTTTGTTCCGGCGGCGCTGGCCCACTACCGGCAGCTCAAGGCCGATCAGGCGGCCGCCCCGGTCTCCCAAAAGGCGTTCATCCAGAGAGCGATCGACGCGTACGCGAACGAAACGCTCTGGGCCTGGGTCGATGAGCCTTCCCGGACGGAGCAGGATATCGAGAAGATGTTCGTGGCCGTCAGGATCCGCCTCAAAGAGATCTACATTGACCGTTATGTCCGGCCTTATCTCAGCACACTGTCTTTGAATCCTTCTCAGGATGCCGAGGCGTTCCTCTCGCATTTGATGGGCCTGCCGTGGAGCGGATATTCCGGGCGCTGGGTCGAGGAGAAGGACGGTCGCGGACGGGCGCATCATCACGAGTCGCTCCTCAAGGGCTGTGAGCGCGGAGTCTTTTTCATTATTCTCGGGAACGAACAGCCGAATCCGATCAGCAGGGCGGGTGTGGAGGCCATGCGCCGGGATGTGGAGGATATCAATCAGCGGGGGATGACGGGCCGCGTTCTTTTCAAGAACAGTTTTGCGCTCGACGAGCAGGTCCTGCTCCTCATGGCCATGGACGTGCAGATGCAGGATTCCGACATGGAGCACAATGTCGATCCCGTGATCGGAACCGGGGCGGCCGAGTCGACGGAGGCCCACACCTGGCTTCACGCCGGGACCATGGCCCTTCACGGGTTCATCCAGCTCATCCAGGCCAGCATCAACAAGTTGACAGGACGCGGGGCGAATCCGGTCATCATGGACGAGGACCGGTCCTCCTATATCCGTGTCTACAACTGGCTTGTGGGCGCCCATCGGGACGGGACCCTTTTGCGTCATCATCTCGACGGATTCCGTCATTTCCGGGCCATCGATGTGGGGCTGACCGCGGCAGCCTATGCGCGGGCCTGGGAAAAGGCGGTGCGCGAGAATGGAGAATTCAGGGCCGATCTCCTGGCCCGGACCGGAAAAGGATTGAGCCAAAGTTTGAAGGAATATTATGCCTCGTTTGCCCGTGAAGAACGGGAAGTCGCGATTGCTCATGTGGAGACCGAGGTCCTTTGCGGAGAGGCCCGCGTTCCCTTGACCCCTGTTCAGGACGGCGAGGATTCGGTCTTCTATAATGCGCCCTCTGCCGGCGGAAAGGTGCTGATCAGGGCCCTGGTGCAGGCGCAGGGGGTTCCCTCCGAAAGGGTCGTGGCCTTCCTGCGCGGATGGACCGGGGTCTGGACGCCTTTGCGGCTGGTCGGGGAGAGGGATAATGGTCTTTTGGTCTTTGAGGGCGAGCGCCGGCGGGGGACCTCCCGCGAAGAGGGTTTTGAGGTCGTGGCCACGGCCGGCATGTGGGAGGAGATCCGCCGGGTGAGGCTCTCTTCCCGGATGAGCCTGGAGGATCGTGAGGCGATCCGCCGGGAAGCGGACCAGAGGTTCCGCATGAGCGTGAACAATGCGCAGAGCGTCGAGATCCCGGCGGGTGAGTCCGTGACGGTCCGGGTTTTTGTCCCGGCCAGCCGTCGGGACCTTATGGGCCGTGTGCGTCTGGCGGTGTACGCGCAGGAGACAGGGAAGGATTGGCGGTTCCTGGCGCCTGATGAATATCGCATCACATCGCGCCTGAGCGAGGGGCAGATCGAATATCATGTGATCCTGTCTCCGCATAGCGAGATGCAGATGACCTTCGCATTGGTCCCGGCGGTCACTACGAGGGTCGCCTTGGAAGATTGTCTGGCATGGGCAGGAAGGTCCGGAGACAACTTGCGTATCGGGGTTCGTTATGATCAAAGGCCGTTCGCCCTCAAGTTCCCGGCCCGCGCGATCCATGACAGGACGGACTTTACGGAATCCGAGGTCGAGGAGGCCAGCGTCCGCGTCTCAGAGTCGCTTCGGCGGGCTCTCTCTCTTTTGGGGTCTGATGCCGCGGAACTGGATGTGGACTCCCTGGAGTTCGAGCAGGCGAAGCCGGGAGTCGTCGCCGAGACGGATGTCCGGAGGAAGACGATCGCCGTGAACATGAACATGGCCCTTCGCGCACCGCCTTTGATGATCGATGCGATCCTGCTCCATGAGATCCTGCATGTCATCTTCCCCCGTTCTTCCGAGGGACAGATCTGGACAAAGAGCGCCGAGATCCTTCTGCGTCACAGGCTTTTGGCCAAGCACTGGGACGAGATGGCCGCCTCATTCCGTGACCAGAAGGAGGGGGAGTTCCGTATCGTTCCTTCTCTTGAGTATATGGTCTCCGTCCTGGATGTCATTCGCAGGGAATATGATGAGAAGGCTTCCGCTGCTTCAACCGACCGGTCTGCGGCCTCGGGAGATCTGCACGGGGATTTTGCCAGACTTTTCGCGATCACGGGCGCCTGCGGGGAGACGGGGACCCGTCTGATCTTTTTGGGGGACTATATCGATCGCCGGCCCCGGGGGGTCGCCCTGGTGCGCGAACTGATCCGGCTTCAGTCTCTCCGCCGGGAGATGGGGGTCCCCGTGGATTTCTTGATGGGGAACCACGAGTTCATGGCCCTGTTGGCCGTTCTCGGTCACAACGATCAGTTCCGGCTGTGGCTTCTCAATGGAGGGGGTCAGGTCCATGCCGAACTGCGGATCCGCGGCGGGGCCGAACTTGTTCGTAGATTTGATGAGGAAAAAAAGAAACGCTTTCCGTTGGACACATCAGAGAAGATGGAGGATGTCCTTGATGCGGTCGAGAAGGCGATCCCTGTTGCGAAACAGGCGGTCCTGATCGAGGAGATCCGTGGCGAGATCCTGGAAAAGGCCGGAGATGTGGTGGCCTGGTTCCTGGGGGCCTTGAGATTGTATGCGGTCGTCAATCGCAAATTGTATCTGCATGCCGGCATCCCGGTCCATCCGAGGGCAGGGTATTCAACCCTGGGCTGGAAAGGGCATGGGGGACTCCAGGCCTTGGCGGCTTTGCAGAAGGATATGGACAAGGCCTGGCGGGAGATCCTCATTTCCCGTCCCAAAGTTCTTCAGCGGGTTCTTTCCTTCCTGGGACGGCCGGATGTTTCGCCTCTTTTGGTCCGCGAATGGGAAGAGGCGGTCGTCAGGACCGGCGGAGTGCGCGCCGCCCAGAATTTCGTTCGGAGTTTTGATGTGGATGCGATCGTGACAGGGCATACGCCGTTCCATGCCTATCATCGCGTTGCCGAGGTGTTCCACCGGATCGATATCCCGGCGGACCCGGGCCTTCTTGTCGACGAAGCGGGGGGGATGACATGGAGGGAATTGCCCCGGGTCCTTCAGATCACGGAAAAGCATGTGCGGCCCCGTTCGGAGAACTCCGGATCGACCCTGGTCGGGATGCCTCTTTTGATCCTGGGGCTTCCGGTCGTTCTTCTGTTCATTTTCTGGCCGCTTCTCCGACGGGTCTGGGAGCTCTTCAAGATGCGGCGTTACCGCAGGGGGCGTCGTGTCGCGAGATCTTTCTCGACGGAGATAGCCATGAGGACGCTGGGCTTTCTGGGGCGCAAGACCCTTCCTGTTGCGAAAGGCGCCTCCCGGATGCTGTGCTGTGTGGATCTTGACCTGATCGCGGACAGGACCTTGTGCCGTGAGGTGCGTTGCGATATCCGCCGGACTTCGATGCTGATGTCCCGCGTTATTCGGACCGGAGCGGCCCGCATCTGTCCGTGGTGTTCTGTTCTCCAGAAATTTCTTATCCGGCACCTGGCCCGGTTCGTTCCTTTTGTCGCTCTTGTGGGGGAAGAGATCGTCTGGGCCCCGGGGCTGAAAGACCCTGCGGAACTTGTGCGTCTTTTGCGTGCGGCCTCGGGCAACGCGCTTTTGGATGATGAGGCCCTGTTCCATATTGGGATCATCGGCAAGGTCCTGGGCCCTGTGAGTGGGCATCTTTTGACAGCCCGCCTGATCGATTACCACCTTGAAAAAGTGAAGTCGCATGTCCAGGCCAAGGCCTGGCGCATGATCGGAAGGTCGTCGACCGCGCAGCTTGGGCGCTACCGGTCGGACATCCGGACGTTCCTTGACGAGCCGGGTTCGGTCGCGGCGTGGGAGCGTGGAGAGGGAAGGGACCGCGCCCGGCGTATCAAAGATTTCCTGATGCTCCGGTCAGAAACGCGCTCCCTGCAGATCGATTGGGGATTTCTGTTGTGGCTGGGGAAGCTCTCGTCGGAAGCGTTGATTGATGAGATGGTGCGGATCCTCGATGTCGCCAACAATGTGGGCCACGCCTTGCACCATTATGTTCGTCCGGTCTTTCGGGATATGGGGATGGAGGCCCTTGTCCCGGTCTCTGTCGCGATCGTTTATGAGGAGGGCCCGCATACGGCCGCCGATATCCACAACGGGATCCTGCGGATCCATTATGCCGAATACAGCGCCCAAAAGGCCAAGAAGGAAGAGCTTCTGGAGACGCTTGTTTATGACATCGCGTATCACATTATCTTTGCGGACCAGATGCGTTCCGGGACTTTCGCCTGTCAGGCCTCGGGCCTGCATCGCAGCAGGGTCTTGCGTTGTCGGTACCTCAAGGGGCTGGGATATCCGCGCGCGCTTATTTTAAGAACGGCGATCCCCGAGCTTCATGAACGGTTGGCCAAACTCGTGGCCGAGAACATTGCCGCCCGTGTGGTCTTTGGCAAGGATGCCCAGATCGCGGCCCTGAAGCGCCGGATCCTTATCACAAACCGCAAGATCGCTCATGGGCAGCCGCTGGGGGATCTGCGGCTTGAGATCGCCTCACGTTTGGCGGTCCTGGAGATCGGGGGGTACCGCGACGTTCTGCAGGCCGAACGCGATATTCTGGAGCGCGCGCTCTGCAACGCGATCCAGGGGATGGAGAGGGTAGAAGCCGACCGTCTGATGATGGACATACAGGCCCACAAACAGGCCATGATGACGTTCTTTTCCTTTATCGAGGTCAAGGATGATTTCGCGGTGAAGATCGTTCCCGAGCGGGTCTTTTTCGGGACCGGTCATCATGATCCGCAGGTGATCTGCGAGACGTCCATGCGGGGAGAGGCCCGGGTGCCCTTGCGCGGGGTGCTGACGCGTCGCCGTTTCCGGGAGATCATGGCCCGGGTCACGGCGTCCCTGGCCCTGTATAGGTTCCGGCACACGGTCAACAACCGCCAGACCGAGGTGCATAAGGTTTCCACGGCGCTGATGAGCAGCCCGGAGGTCCGGGAGATCGTTATTCAGATCATGCGGCTGAACGGAAGCCAGATGCCTGAGAAGAGGGTCGAAGACCTTCTACGCGTCGGGTCGAACGGGGAGTTCCGCGGAGGGTTTGACACGATCTGTCTGGAGAGAGAGCTGGCGGAATATCTGGAGGCGGCCGGCGGATCCTATCGGGCGGTCGACCAGGATCCGCGGGGAGGATTCCTCCTTTCCTTCAGGTCCCCGGAGGAGATAGGGGAGGCGCTCTGTCGTATTGCGAGGACTTCGGAGAGCGCTTGTGTCGGGTTCGCGGGGAGGCATACGGTCGGCGGGCGCGCCCTTTTCCGGGCCTTTGAACCTCTCTCGCCGGACAATTTTATCCATTATCATCTGCGCGGGGCGGTCACGTTCTCGCACGGGGACCAAAAGGAGAGGATGATCGCCTTTCAGGGCGGATTGCCGCGGAACATTTTCCTTTTCCTCGAGTATCACGGCTGGTTCGGGGATTTCGGGTTCCGCGATGCGACGGGTATCTTGAAGGATGGCATGATCATTCTCGCCAGGCGTTTCTCCCTAAGCGGGATCTTCGAACCGCACGATCCGATCTATGTCGAATATGTCGACGAGCACGGCATCAGAACGAGCATCCGGACCGATCTGGTGACCCTGGCCCGCGAGGTGATGGACCGGCAGTATGACATCCCCCGGATGAATCACCCGGACTTCGTTCCGCAGACCCGCGACCAGATCTTGGGCGAGATCCTTTTCTGGTACAACTATTTCAAGATGAAGCAGGCCCTGGGCCTCTCCGTCGGGAATCAGGGACGGATTCTCTTGCGGAGCGTTGAGGGGATCGATGTTCCCTTCGGCCGTGAGCGGCTCACCTGGGCGGATGTTCTCAAGGTGTTCCCGCGTCCGACCCAGGAAGAGGTTCTGGATCTCAAGGTCTCCGGCAAGGGGGTCCACACCGGGACATTCCGGCTCAAGGACCTCCAGACCCGGTGGGTCGCGATCGTCTGGAACATCCGCCGCATCCTCGGAAAGGATATCCTGGCCTGGATGGCCCCTTCCCATCCGCAGGGCCGGACAGACGATCCGCCGGAGACGTCCCCCGCTCTTCCTGTTGACGCACCTCAAGGAAAGACCCCGGGCTCCGATCCCGCCCGTCCTGTCCCTGGAGAGAAGATGCCTTCGCCCCGCGCCGTTGAGGAAGAAGTGCGGTATGTCCTCGAGGGCACGCGCGGAGGGCTCATGGGGCTGGATCAGGTCGCCATCCCTTCGCTCGCCCTGGCCCATCTGGAGGGGGCATCGGTAGCGCCCTTGGTCCGCGACATCGCCGAGGCGGGACGGATCCGGGCGGGTCCTTTTGAAGGATTTTTGGCCACGGTTCATGAATTCGACGGGAAATCGTTTATCCTTCTTTCCAATCATCCCAGGTACGTTGAGGCCGGTCTTTTCACTCCTCTCCAGCAGAACGCCAGCGTGGTCCATGAGGCGGGAAATCTTCCCGGGCAGCCCGGAGATCACCGTCTCAATAAGGCCCGCGAGATCCTGTTTGTCGCAGCGGCCGATGGCCCGGGACCGGATGGGTCGGCCGAGGGCGATATCCGGCGCATGGAGGAGGCCTTTGATCTTCTGTGGGCTCTGGCGGTGACGTATGCACCCCAGAAGGCCGGGATTCTTTTGCGGGAGACGATGAGGGATATCCTTCTTGCGAGCAATCGTGATGATTTTCTTCTCCTCGTCCGGGAGATCTCCGGTGCCGGCCGGGAACCGGCGCGTCTGACGGCGCGGGTCCTGAAGATCCTCGCCCAGGAGCTGTATCGGCAGGCCCACAAGAAGCGACGTCTTTATCAGCAGGCGGCCCTTGTGATGGAGGCCGTCGACGCGCTCCAGATGATGACATGGAAGGACCGTCAGTTCTACGCACTGATCCTCGCCCACGCCGGGGAAACGGAGAAGGCCCAGGCGATCCTTGATGCGCTCATGGCCTCCTCGAACGATCCGCGGGCGCTCACGGCCATGGCCTATGCCATTCTCAAGGGGGCTCACAGTTCTTACATCCAGCCGTTGGCCGGGATCCTGGATGCCGGGGACCATGCCCAGGCCATGTCCATGGTTTCCGAGGCGACCCAGCGTTTCCGGCGGATCCTGGGATATCTCGAGACGCTGACGTATGAGTATCGGGCCCGGAGGAGCGATCGCACCGGTGCCCATGCCAACAAGACGCAGGTCCGTCGGGCGTTCTATTTCACGGCCTATGTCCGTTGCCTTCAGAGCGAGATGTACCGGATCCTGTGCGAGAAGGGCGGGGCGCTGGCGTCCGAGCATGCGGCGACGAAGACGATCGATCTGGCGGGGCTCGCGATCCGGGAGGGGGCCGAGGCCTTGTTCGTCCCGGTGCATGATGTCGAGGCCGAAAAGGATTCGGTGGCCCACGCGGTGGGGATCTTCCGGGATGCGCTTGCCGCGCTTGAGAAAGGTCTGGCGCTCCTGCGGGCTGATCTCTTTTTGGGGCAGCAGGGATCTTTCCTGGGAAGCCGGATCGCCCAGAGCAAAACGATCCTTGTCGATGTTCTCAAGGCGAGGGAATTCCCGGATGTCGTTCTTCTGCAGCAAACGCTGTCCGCGGTTTCTGTCGTTGAGGAATACTCCCGTCGGGCGGTTCGCATCCGGGAGAGCGCCGCTCGAGAGGTGATCGGGCTTGCGGCCGCGGACCATTTCTCTCTGTCGGACTTCCTGCGGCGTCTTCAGGAGAAAATGGTTTCCGACCTGGCGGATGAGGAAGAGAGGAATATCCATGATGTCCTGGCGCATCTTTTCCGGGGGTGGGACATCACGGACCTTTCGATCCTGAAGGTCGTTCCGCTCTTTGCCTCCGAGAAGAAGACGGCCGCCACGGTGGCGGAACTGGTCCATATTGACCTGGAGGGTCTTGCGGACGGGGGGGCCGTGGTCCCCGGCTGGCCTGCGGACCTTGCGACGGTGGAGGCCTGTCTTGTGGAACGGTTCCGGGGCGGGCGATATCAGTGGCTGGGTCTTTCGCTCGAGGAAAGCGCGGGCGGATCGGTGGCTGAGAACGAGATGATCGAGGCGACCTCTCTCGACCGCGCGGCGTATCTGGACATGGGATTTCTGGTCCAGAAAGCGGAGACCGATGCGGGGAGGATCGAGGAGGTCATTCGCAAGGCGGAAACGCTTCTGGCGTGGGATGTCGAATCTGTCCTGCAGGATCCCTCCCGCCGGAAGATGCTCTTTGACCGGATGCGGTATCTGCAGCAGATGTTCGTGCGCGAGGTCCAGGAGCTGCGCGCCGGCATCCGCGAGCGGCGGATGGACAAGGACAGGCAGGGGGCCATCAAGAGCAAGCTGTTCGGATATCGGGAAGGGCGCGACCGTCGCCCGGAGAATGCGGGTTATGAGATCATCCGGGTCTGGGTCGAGGGAAAGGTCGGCCTTTTGCGCAGTGCGGTCGAGGGCATCATCCGGATATATTTGGGATCGTTCCATCGCGAGATGACGGCGCTTGAGTACCTGCGGAGCCGGCTGGGTCTTGTTTTTCTGGCCCCCATTATGGTCGAGCTTCGCGAGATCGAGAGAGGGCTGACGCGGATGTCCTCGGGCGGGGCTGAACAGATGGTGAGGGAGCAGTTCTGCGAAGGGACCTCCCGGGCCGAGGAGATCTTTCGTCCGCTTCGGAGATTTTTGGAGAAGAACCGGGGGCCTCTGGATGTCCTGATCTCTGCGATCGAACGGATCGACCGGGATGTGGAGGCGTTCCTGGCCTTAAGGCGTTCCCACGGGGCGACACCGCTTTTTGAGGAGATCGTTCGGGAGGCCTTGGGCACGATCAAGGAGCGCGCCGGAGCGCTTTTGATGAAGGAGGACATCCAGGAGGATGTCCGGACGATCATGGCCGACCTGCAGGCGTTCCGTGCCCAGATGGAGCGCTGGAACGAGTATTTCGCGGTTCGCATCGGGGTCCGGAGCCGGATGAAGGTGATCCGTCGTGAGGCGCGGCGGATCGTTCAGTCCGCGATGGGGCTTGATGAGGCCAGGTATCGTGCCCAGTGGGATGTGTTCCTCAAGGAGTTCCATGCGCTGGAGGCTCTTTTGATCGGGTGTGATGACCGGGAGTGGACGTTCATGGAGGACCTGGGGCCTGTGATCGCCCGGGTCCGGGATGTCCGGGGTGAGATCACGGCCCGCCTGAGGACCCTGCTGCGCGATGTGGTCTGGCCGTGGCGTCTGGCCATTCGCCGGCAGGCATATCTGAATCTAAAAAAGACGGCTCTTTTGTTCCGGGCGATCCATGAGGATATCCGGACCCGCTGGCTGCCCGGACCCTGGACCGCTCCGGATGCGGAAGAGATCGCCGGGGACACGATCGAACATTTTTCAGAAGGCATCCAGGAACTTGAGCGCGTCCTGCGGCAGGGCGATCCCTTCGCCGCCGGCGGGACCTGGTCTCCTGATGAGGGGTCGGCCCTTGCGCTGGGGATCGAGGGGTTTTCCCGGACCCTGCGTCTGGAGGAGCTGGATCTGGATAATGATATTGTTCATTGTTTTTCCCGATTCATTCGCGCGTTCCTCCAGGAGGCCTCCCGCCGGGGTCTGGCATCCTGGAGCGAAGTGGACAAGGTCCGGACCATTTTTGTGATCGACGAGTTCGGGGATTTCGTGGATGTCGAGATCATGGCCCTCGACGTCCGCAACCGTCCCTTGCCGGAGATGGGGAAATTTCTGGCCCACGAGCTTTTTGCCGACGAGATCTCCGCGTCGTTCGGTCTCTCCGGCGGGCCCCAGGCGAATCCGGATCAGGCACAGGCCGCCGAGGTCCTGTGCGCCGAGATCCAGGGGATCCGGGCCAAGCTGGCGGTGATCAAGGCCAAGGCGGAGGGTCTTCGCAGGCCCTATTCGCCGTGGGTCCTGATGATGTTCGTCAAGACGCTTTATCATTATGCGACGCGCAGCAGCGTCGATGTTCTTGATCATGGGATGTTCGATCTCATCGAGGTTCTCCCGAGCCTTTGGCGCAAGGTGTACCGGCAGTTCACGTCCATGGGAAGCGTGCAGGACGGGACCCGGGTGGTCCCGATGACCAGCGAGGGCGAGGCCTGGGACCGCGTCAGACCCTTCCTGGCGCAGGCGATGGGGATCGTGCATATCGATTCGATGGAGGAGAGTTCGTTCCTACGGGAACTGGAGAGCCTGGCGCGCACCTCGAGGCCGGATGGCAGAGCGGATCCGGCGAAGGACATGGCCTGCAGTGAAGAAGCCTTGAGCTCGCAAGAGGAAAGATATCTGGCAGACCTTCTCGAGGGATCCTCGCGTGGGATCCTGCCTCCGCATGATCCCAAGTATGACGAGGCGCGGCAGATCGCGGTGGCGCTTCTTGACGACGGGGAGTTCCCTCATGCCGCGGATGCGTTGCGCGAGGCGATCCTGGCGACGGGTCCTCCGGAGATGCCGGTCCCGGCGGCGAATTCATTCCAGCGGGGCCGCAGGGTCATCTGGATCCGGCCCGGTCTGCATACCGACGGAAGGACGCTGATCCGCTGTTTCCTCCATGAAGCGGGGGCCCTTGTCGGGTTCGACCATTCCTTCAATCGCCATGTCCTGGAGAGACTTCAGGAGAACATTGCGATCCTGCCCGGGATCTCCTCACGGACCACGACGATCCTGCAGGCCTTGAACGAGGACCTTGCCCGCCGCTATCAGGAGAAGATGTCTTTTGTCCTCTACTCCTCGATGGGTTTTCAGCAGAGACGCTCCGGACTTTCTCTCTTGAAGAAGATCGGAAAAGATATGGAGGGGACCATCCCTGAGGATCCGGAACGTGCCGTCCGTTTCTTCGACCGCACCTGGCGTCGAAGCCACAAGAACGAGATCTATCGGGACGCCCTGGTGCTGTTTGTGGGAGGGCGTCCCCAGGGGGTCGTGGCCTTCCGGGCGGACCTGGAGAACAATATCGCGGTGAGCGATGGATATTATTTCTCCAAATCGGGTTCCTATCTTCTCGCGGGCCGCCTTCTCTTGAACGGGCTGATCCATCTTCTGACCGAGGCCGGGTTCGACAGGTATTGCTCCCATGCGCCCGACAGGGTCGGGGATCCGCAGGGATACCGCAAGCCCCGGTACCAGAAACTGATCGGGCGTCTCTTGAAGAATTACGGGGAGTCCGTTGTCTTGTCCCGTCGGAGAGACATGATCTGTTCTTATGCGATCGATCTCAGGAAATGGACCGCCGTTCGGCATGGGCTCAAGGATCCTTTTGCGGTGTTCCTTTATGCCCCCACGATCCTTTCGACCGTGGATGCGGTGATCTCGGATTTCGACGGGGTGATGCGCGATCACCGCGAGCCGGTGATCCGCCCGAAGATGGCCGAGGCGGTCCGGGCTCTTTTGAGGTCCGGGGTTCCTCTGGTGCAGATCACCGGTCGTCCCGTTGACAGGCTGTTGCCGTCCCTGGGGGGGGAAGACGCTGTCCGTCACTGGAGAGAGGGGAGCACGGCCTACTGGATGCTGACCAACAGCGGGAACGAGGCGCATATTGTCGGTCGGGGAAAGATCCGCGCCGTTCCGGAACTTCATTTCGCGCTCGATCAGGAAAGCCACCAGATCATCCGGACCATCTTTGCGGATGCGATCAGTGACGTGTTCACCCGCCACCAGGTCCGGCCCAATGAGCCGGGGATCCAGGTGATCATCCGTGACCATATCGAATATGCCCTCTTCATGACCCGTCCCGAACATGCGGTCCTCCGGAGCGAGATCGCCGAGAAGGTCAGGGCAGATCTGGAAGGGGCCAAGGCGGAAGGCCTGATCCCGGATTATATGCAGGTGTTCGAGAATTGGGACTGTGTGAGCATCTGCCGTCCCAAGGCCGAGGCGCTCCTGACGCTCATCCGCCGGATGGGCTGGCATCATGTGTTGATCCTGGGGGACTCTCTGGGGACGCGTCTTCGTCCGGGGAACGACCGCAGCATGCTTTCGCTCACGAGCCAGGACCTCTTGCGCGCCGGGATCGACACGCCGATCAAGCTGACCCGTATTTACGTCGGGCATGAGGAAGCGGCGGAGATCCCCGAGACCGTGATCGTTTCCCCCAGGACCGCCTTTGAGCATCTCCCTGCGCTCCGCCTTTTCCGGGCGATCTCGGCGGTCCATGCGCCCAGAATAAAGTCCGGGGCCCGCGAAGGAGCGGTGCTTTTAAAGGCCGTGTTCACGTTGGGGGGGATCCTCGCGGCGGGACTGGGTCTTGGTTACGGCCTGTTGTCGCGCGGGATGGATCCCGATCACCTTCTCTTGTCGCCCGGGGGATCCGCTGTCCTGGCCGTCGGGATTTTCGGGACCGCCTATTATCTTTTGGGCCGCCTTTTCGATATCGTCGTTGATAACGTCGGCCGGAGAGTGGTCCGTCGGACGTTTTTGATCGGCGCTTTGGAAGGCGCGACCGTTCTTGTGATGCTGTTGATGGCGCCTGTCATCGCGGTCCTCGCGTTCTGGGTAAGGATCCGCGGGATCCGCAAGGGCCATCGTCTCGAGGACCTGAGCGAGGAAGAGCTCGTCCTTATGAACCCGGAATTTCATCGAGAGGAATCGGCGCGCGTCGGGGACATGGCGGGGCTCCTGGCGGGGGAGTTGGGGTATGACCAAAAAGGAGTGGACCTGCTGCGCCGGATCGGACGGGCCCATGATATCGGTAAGAAGGTCTGGCCTCTTTCGCTCTATTTTGGTGGCTGCCTGAGGACCCCGCGATGGCTCAACCGGATCCTCGCCGTGCTGCATGCCGAGTTGACGGTCATCGTCCTGACCATGAAGGGAGTGGATGTCCCCGGCTGGTTGCGGCAGGTCTTGCGTCATCACAGTTATTATCTCGGGTTTAGGCCGCGCGATCCTGATGCGGCCCTGTTGTGGTCGATCCTTATCGTGAGCGATCATCTGATCGCGAGGTATGCCGATCGCGGGTACAAGGGTCATCATAAGACGTCTTTTGACCGCCAGGGGACCGTGGATGAGTTTGGTCTTTACTTTGATCCCCGTCACGGGATCAGGGGCCACGGACGGGGGGTCCTTCCCAGATCGCATCGTCGGATCGTGGATGCGTTGAGCCGGGTGGCGTCGAGGGATGATTTTCGGGAGGTCCTGGGGGTCGCGGGCCGGGGGGGCCGTACTGATGGGCGGGATGAGAGAACGATCGACCCGGCGTGGAGCATTCCCGCGCTCCCAAGTGAAGAGGCCCGTCGGGAACTTCTGGTCCTGATCCGTGAACGCGAGGACGCCCTTCTGTTGCTTCCGGACTCCGCGGCGGGCATGGTGGTCCGTCGGGGCGTGGCGGACCGGATGGCGGCCTGGGACCGCAATGACGAGGTCTTTTCCGATGTCTTGGCGCGGGCGCGCGTGGTGGCGTCGGATGAGGAGCCTGTTTTTGATCGAAAGCTTCGTGTCTTTGAGAGGAGTCACGGTGTTCGGGTCATGGCCGTCCATCTGGAGGAGAAGGGACGCCTGGTCGTGGTCCTGGGATCCCCCCAGGAGATCGCCCGGTCCCTGGTCCATGAGGCCGTTGCGTTCGCCGGCGAGCGTGGTGGCTATCGGCCTTCCTACGCCCAGCTCCATGCCTTTGCCGACCGGGTCGCTCGCAGGGTCGCCGGGGGGAAGCGTCCCGCGCCCATGCCCGGGACACGAGAGGGGCAGACACGGTCCCTGCGGTATCTGGCCGAGTGCGCGGCCTATGAACACCACCGATATGTTGCGGAGAATCCGCTTTCTCCCAAATTGAGCGAGGTCCGTCAGGTGTCTGTCGCCTACCTTACCGATTCGCGTCATGCAGATATTGTCCGCACTCCGAAAGAGGCGGACGTTCTCGCCGAGAAGCTGCGGCGGGGGGATCTCCGGGGCGTGAACGGACGGGCGATCCGTCTTGATATCCGGGCGGGGCAGAAAAAGGTCCTGGTCTGGGACGGGACGCACCGCCTCTCGGCCTTGAACCGGATCGGGGAAAGTTCGGTCGCGGCCCATATCGTTTGGGAGAGTCCGTATGTGCGGACGGTCCGGGAGAGGGTTCTTTCCAGAGAGGGGCTTTTCGCCGATGAGGTTTCGGATGACGCGGCCCGAGGCGGATGGGTCCTGCCGCGATGGATCATGCTGTTGGGAACTGCCTCGGCGGTGGCGATCGGTGTCCTTGCCTTGTGGGGGCGGGAGACCCTGGTCTTTTCGTATGCCGGGGATTTCATCAAGGCGTTCCTGATGATCTTTTTTGTTGTGGACCTGCCGCTGGCGGCCATGGCGTTCGTTGCCATGACCGCAAAGGGCAGGACGGTCGAGGAGCAGGGCCCGGCCTTTGTTCCCGTCGTCTTCTCGATCCTGGAATTCACGGTCTTTGCTGCGGGCATTCTGGCAGCGGTCATGCTGAGAAGTTGGATGATCGGGCTTCTGGTCCCCGTTCTTTTCCTCATCGGAAGGGCGATCCTGCAGCGAGGGATCGACCGTTGGCGCTCCATGGCCAGCTCCCTGTCGGTGACCGTTCTGCGTGAGGGCGTTGTTTTTCTCGATCATCTCTCGGTCCCGCTTGATGTGGTACGTCAAAGGATGAGACGGGCCGAGAAGGCCAGTTGCGTGTTCGTGGTCCGGGACGAAGCGAAGGCCTTTCGTTTCGGGGCCATATCGCCCACCGATATGGGGGGGCATGACCTGGTCCGTTCGCCGTCCTGGAGACCGGGGACGTTCAAGGGGAATGTGGTCGTGACCGGGCAGTTGACCCTGGTGCCCTATGTGGGTCCCCGCTTCTCTCTGGAGAAATATGATCCGCAGACCCTTCACGATCAGTATATCCGCATCGCCCGGAAGCTGGTCCTGATCGGATTCTCGCCGAAGCTGGTCTTGGATCATGTCTTCATCGTCCAGGCCTTTGAATATTGCGGCCTTTTTGAGGATCTGGATAAACAGCGGCCTGTGACCCTGGGCGATCTGGCCGGTGTGCGTTTGATCTCCTTCATCCCGGGGAGGGAGGAGATGGAACGCATGGACAGGATGTTCAGGGCTTATGAGGATATCCTGAGTTCCCATGGCCGCGAAGTGTCCTTGGAGGTCCGGGGCCTCCTCGAGAAGATCGAGGCCGGCGCGGCGACGGAAAAGGAGATGGCACGGGCCGCGGCCCTGGCGGAACGCATGCCCGACCCGCAGCACATTGATCTCGAGAGCCATGGCGAGCAGAACTGGTTCCGGTGGTTCGATCTGGATGGCCTGTCGCTGGATTCCGATACGCTGGGCGAGGGATGCCGCTGGGCCTGTCATCACTGCATCCAGGGCAATCGCTCCGGCCGGGAGCGCAACTATCCGCTGCCGGTCGTCATCGGAAAAATCCTGGCTTCGGACCGGCATGTTTTCCGGGGCTGGGAGTCCAATGATCCCCTGAACTGGTCGGACCCCTTTTTCGGGGTCGGGATCGATGGGATCGTCGAATGGGCCCATCGCCAGAAGCCCGGACGGAGGTTCGGCTTCACCACCCGGGGATGGGAACCGGATGACGCGCGCGCCCAGGCCGCCGCCGAACGGCTGAACGCCCTGGTCGCCGCTGGGGCCCCGGGGTCGGCGCTTTTGTCCTTCCATCTGTTCCATACCCGCTATGACGTCATCGGCGATATTTTCAGGAATGGTCGCGTGAGCGAGGAGAGGGTCGAGACCTATGCCCGTCGATACGGGAATATCATTCAGACCCTTAAGGACTGTCTTGATGTTGTTTATGTCTCCCATGTCGATGGTCAGCCGCTCTTCAATGAGGCGATCTGTCTGGCGTTTGAACGGGCTCTCCGTTATGCAGGGATCAACGAGGAGGACAGGGCCAAGGCCGCCGATCTGGCCCGTCGACAGGCCTTTGGGTCATTTGATCACGGATCCTTGTCCGTCACCATCAACGCCGCGCATAATATCGTCCCGGGGGGGTCCGGGGCCGAGGCGTTGTCCCGGCTCAGACTCGCCTTTGAAGGGGACCGCGATTGCCTGACGCCCTGGCAGGTTCCGCCGAAAGAGGAAGGCTTCCGCACACGGGATAAAATAACCGGTCCCCTGGTATCGGTCCTGGCGGACGGGAAGATCCTCGTCGAGAGTTCCCGGGGGGATCGCTTCTTCGTCCCGCAGCCCCTCGGCCGGGACCCGGCCGCCGGCGGAGAGGGCGCGGAGATCGTCAATAGCGAGATCGCGCGTCTGGGGGGTGTGGAGGCGGTCTTCTCTGAAGGGAGGAGGATCGCCGTTCCTCTTTCTGATCGTCGCATCCTCCGGGCCGCGACGATGGCCTCGCGGGTCCTGGGAATGGGGCACAACGCGTTCTGGCAACTTCTGCTCCGGCGCAGGGTCACCTTCTATCATGCCCCGCCGGAATGGCGCCTGCGCGCGGTGAACGCCCTTCTTTCCGACGGGAACGTTGCCGTTCTTCTTCCTGCCGATGCCCCGCTTCAAGATATCGCCCATGAGATGCAGGCCGCTCTTGTGGAGATGACCCACAAGGAGAATTTGGCCCTCACCCGCGCAAATGGGGAGCTTTGGCGCCTGCGGGGGAGATATCGTGATGCCAAAGGCCGTACCCTGGTGGCGCGAGTGAACGGGGCGAGGGCCGGTGCCTTCGGGGGTCTTTTGGACCGTGCCATGATGCCCGAGGCGCCAGGCCGCGGGACCTATTCTTTTGCCGTGGCCCCCTCGTTCAACGGAGAGGTCACGCCCGGTATCGAGGCGCATATCAGGGGCGCCCTTCGGGATCCCGCGTTCGCCTCTGATTTCGGGATCGATCATAACGAGATCGTCTGTGTTCGGGTTCTTTCGAGAAAAATGCTGGAAGGCCGGGATCTCTTTAAGGTCAGCGTGGAAACGCGGAAGAATGTCCTGGAGTTCCATTTTGCCTTTTATCGTGAGGGGTATGGATTGGAACAGGGCTTTTCTGATCCTGTTGATCGATTGGCCGCCGCGATCGCGGGGCTTTGGAAGGACCTCCGTCTTGAGGACCTTGAGACAGTCCTCAAAAAACATGGCCTGTCGATCCAGCAGGTGGACCAGGCCTTTGAACAGGCGTTCCGTCAATCCTTGAAAGGGGAGGTCTTCCGTGATTTCTCCGGCGGAAGCGATGCCGCGGTCTACATCAACGAGGACAATTCTCATCCTGTGATCCTCAAGGATGTCTGCGAGAAATACCGCGATGTGATCGCGATGCCGTCCCCTGAAGGTCCGATCTCCGGGTACCGGTTGGGCCAGGAAAGTCTCGGACGCAAGGTCATAGGTTACCGGATCATTTCTTCTCTTGCGGTGAATATCCGGGAGGGCGACGGAACGGTCCACGAGATGGTCATTCCCAGGGCGGTGGTGCAGAAGTATGTCCCCGAGGTCCTGAAGGAAGCGATGTACGACGAGAAGCTGAAGGCCCGCCGGTTCCGGGGGATTCTGGCGGACGCGATCGAAGACGGGGCTTTTGGTACCGCGGAATTCCTGATCGCGCAGTTCTTTCTCGCCGTTCGCTCGATGATCGCCCGCGGCATTGTCGATTGGGACGTCAAGACGGAGAATTATGGGTATGACACCTTTTCCGGATCCGTGTGTTCTTTTGATCTGGGAAAGATTATCCCTTGGCACGAGGTGGATATGAGCATGGCCCGGGGCTTTATCCGCAATCTGCAGATCATGCGGAATGATATCGTGACGTGGACAAAGGTCTGTCATGGCACAGGGCCGGCGGAGAGGATGAGGAAATATGTGGAGGATGTTTGCCGCGACGTATTTCGCGTGCGGCCTGATTTCTCTCTGGATATCGCCAAGCACGTTCGGGACCTCGAGGAGGAGACGGATTATGGCGAGCTGAATGAGGACATCATGGACCTGTCGCCGCGGACCACGATCCGGGCGCCTGTGTGTTATGCGGGGTCCAATCATATCCGTATCGCGGTCATCAAGGAGATCGCGGCCCTGATCCGTCTCTCCGGGGTTGAGATCCCGGCCATGGCCCTGTCTCTTGCCAGAACGGCGTTCCGTCAGGTCCAGCAGCTCGACGAGATGAATGCATATTACCTGCGAGGCCCGATATCCCGGCGGCTGTTCTACCGGGAGATCAGCGAGGGGGCTTATTGCGGCATGAAGATCCGCAAGCTGGGGCATAATCCCAGCGTGTCCGAGGTCCTGATGACCCGTTCTTTTCAGGAGGCCCCGATCAGCCCGGAGGATGCGGCGTATATTCGTCAAAGACTGGTCAGGGCCCTCGTCCGTTTTTATATGCCGCAAGAGGCCGCCTATGAAGCGATCGCGCTGGTCTGCGATCTGGACCGCAAGGTGAGGACCTTTGATCGGCTGGGCCTTGAAAGGGAGCTGCGCAAGATCGATCTTGAGAGAATGCCTGAGAATGTGCGCATGATCCTCGAGAGGCTGCTCGGGTATGAACAGGGATGGAGCGTTCAAAGGATGATGGTGGCCTTTGATCACTTGAGCGAAATGCGCCTCTTCCCGGTCCAGCTGACATTGGAGGACTTCGTGGTCTGGCGCACCGACGGCACTTTTGAGGTGGCCATGATCGCGTTTGGGTGCTGCGTGACCCAGGCGAGGGAGCTGGATGTCTTTAGAAAGATGAGCGAGGAGATGAGGATCCCCTGGAAGGATATCTGGATCGGTCTGCAGTCCGTCTTGCACAAGGCGGGCGCTGTTTCTTTCCTGGAGCGCACGTATTTTCAGTGCGAAGAGACCGATCAGGAGATCCGTCACGAGATCCTGACGCATCTGACAGAATATGCAAAGGCCCGGACTGCCCGGGGGGCCTTGGCCCGTTTTTATACCCAGGGGCTCGAGGTGACGGAGAGGCCTCAGGCGCCTGCGGCCGGTCTGTCGACGATCCCGCCGAGCTCTTCTTCGGAGGATAACGCGAAGCCTGCGTATGGCTGCGGTGAAGGGGTTTACGCGGACGGGAAGATGAGCCCTGATGCGGAGCGGAGGACGCGTGCGGTCCTTTCCGAGGGGGTCCTGATCCCGGCGGCGGAACTTTCGGCGATCATTCTGACCCGTTTGTCCGAGCAGAACCGCAAGGCCCTTTTGAACGTGCCGGATGTCTTTGTTTTTATGCCGGCGGGGGATCTTGCGGCGCACGAGTTTCCGGTCCTGTGGGCGGTCTCGCGGCATGAATTCCTGGCGGCGTGCGTGATCGATCAAAAGATCATCATTCCGATCAACCTGTTGACCAGCGCGTGCCTTCCGTCGGTGATCGCGTTCGAGTCCGATAACAGGGCCTATGGCCGCGAGGAGGCCTCCCGTCTGGCGCAGGTCCTGGCCCTTCTGCGGTCCTCGCACGCCCATTCGGTCCGTTCTTCTGGACAAGGATCCGATGTGCTCGAGCAGTCTTTTGTGGTGTCCTGGGATCACGGTCTTCATGCGCGTCCGGCGAGCGCGTTCGCGCGTCTTTCCCTGTCGATCTCCGAGATCCTGGATCTTTGGGGCCTGGTCACGTTGTCGGGTCCCGAAAAACAGGGCGGGAGCGCGACATCGGTCATGGATGTTCTCTCCGTCGGGGCGTGGACCGGGCAGCGTGTCGTGATCCGGATCGCGGATACCTCTGATCGTTCGAGGCTCGCCCTCATGGCCTATGACCGTTTCTTTGATTGTTGTCCCGATGAATGTTTTCCGGAAAAGTGTGGGCACTGTTTTGATCCCCTATTGGCCGCATACAGGACCAAGGGGGCGGTCTCTTTTGATCCGCCTGTTTGTGCGCGCAGTCGTTTCGGGAGGCATTCGGAGGTCTTGTCTCTCGACTCGCCCCGGGAGGTCCTTGATCCTGCGTTCGACGTTGTGAGGGGGGCCTCCTTTGCCGTGGCCCTTCAGAAATTCTCTACCCGGTCCAGACCGGATGCCGGACATGACGAGCTGGTCGCGATCGCGCGGTTTTCGGGCCCGGAGGACAGGATCGATCTGGCCTGGGGGCTGCGCAGCGCCACGGGATCGGCCGAGGGGCTGGACCATCCGGTCCTGTGCGAGAGATTGGGTCTTCCCGTCGATGAGGTGGTCCTTCTCACCGCGACTGTCGATAAAAAGAGCGGGGCCCTGCTCCACGCGGACATCATTCCGGCGATCAGGGCCTCCGCCGATGTCAAGCGCGGTCAGCTCATCCGGATCGCATCCTTTCTTTGGGAGGCCTCGCCCGATAGGACCCGCGGACGCATGACCGTGGGGCTTGATC